>CAYZLU010000006.1:0-14089 GCA_964479285.1 uncultured Planctomycetales bacterium
TATGTGCTAAAGGAGAAGGATTGCTGATTATGATAAACCAAAACACAATAAAGAGGTTTTTGGCCACAGCAATTTTTCTGAGCATTCCAATAGCCATGGCCGATGCTCAAGTGCAGACTGAGCAGAAATACAGCGAAAAGGCGCTTTCCGCGTACAATTTTACTGACGCCATAGGCATCAACGCTCAGCCATTTCGTGTATTAAATCATAAACACGACCTTGATTTTTGCACTAATATTTTAGCCCCTGCCTTGAGAGATTTGGGTATTGCTCATCTTCGCACGAATGCCCCATGGTCCTTGCCTAAGGACCCGGCAAATAACCCGGACTTTGTGGCGTTTAATTGCGCCTTAAGCGCTGGTGCACGCCTTCTGCTGACCATTACGCTTCAAAAAGATCCTGGTCTTCAAATTGGTTATTCTGAAAATCCAGCCGCCGGCGGGCATACTGAGCTTATCCCGGATCTTAAAAACATCATCACTTATTTGGGGGTCAAAAATATTGATGCTATTGAAGGAGTCAATGAGTATTACCACGCAAACTATTTACCTATCGACGAATGGCAATCAAACCTTCTGACCTACAGCGGCCTTGTTTATCATGCCTTGAAATCAGATCCGGGGACCGAAAGTGTTAAAATAATCGGTCCAAGTTTGAATGGTGAAATTTCGACCGGACCCTACAGCGGCATTGTGGATGAAGGCAACATGCATTTCTACGACATGCCCTATGATCCTTCTCAAAACGAGGTTCAAGCAATTCAAAATGAGTACAAAAATTTAGAAAAGACAGTTACAGCCCAGTCCTTGACCTACGGCGACAAGCACAAAGAAATCACTGAAACCGGATTTTCTAATTGCACGATAAGCACAGAGAAACATTCACGAAACTATTATTCTTCACAACAATGTGTTCCAGAGGATGTCGCGGCCAAAAATATAGGACGCCAGCTTTTGAGGTATTTTGTGCAAGGTTACAGCAGGATTTATATCTATCAACTTATAGACCATGGCCCCGACATAACCAATAGGGAAGATAATTTTGGTCTGCTCACTTTCTCGGAAGATGACACAAAGGGCAGTACAATGCCAAAGCCAGTTTATTACGCGTTAAGAAATTTAATGCATATCCTCAAGGACACCGACACTGATACAAAAACAGGCAGTCTTGATTTTTCCCTTTCAGGGGACCTGGGGAATATTAAACATGTTTTGCTCGAGAAATCAGATGGCAGCTTCTATCTGGCTATATGGCAGGCGCTCGACAGCTCCCCAAGCCCCAATGCCGTTGCTGTACAATTAACATTAACTAATCCATCCAATATTCAAATTTACGCTTCATTGACATCTGAAAACCCCATAAGCAGTGCGTCAAATGTTAAAACCATTGGCCTATCAGTCCCAGATTACGTCATGATCATAAAGATAGTTCCAATAACGCAGTAGACCATCATACGTCCATTTTAATTTAACCCTTCACTCGGTACATTTCTCACAGCGTTTATCGTGGGTTTTCTAAGACGGGTCCATGGCATAGTTTTGTAATAAACAGGTTCAACTCTTCTTAAAACCTGCTAGATTTCCTATACAAAAGGACTAAAATAACTGCAACCAAAAAACCAATGTTTATACAGAACGATCCGCAGCCTGAGAGTTAAAGTGTTTCTCCGATACCTAAAAACATTTTTTAGCATTGTTACTATTTATTTTTTTATGTGTATTTTTGTCAACATCATCGTTGACCCGTATAACGAACTTGGCAGGAATAAGATAGGGCTTTATTATTCCACAGAAAGACAGGCCAAGAAGGAAATCCTTAAGTATGAACATGACGCTATTTTAATCGGGTCCAGTCGAACGAGAACTACTCCTCCAGAAAAACTGCTCGGCTATAAGTTCTACAATGCTTCTTTTCCATTGATCGTTCCGGAAGAAATTTATTACTTTTTAAAGAAATACGTATGGAAAGAGAAGCTGGTTGTAATTGGGCTGGACTTCGAAATGTTTAACGAAACAGTGCTTCCTTTCCGTGAGATGGACCAATGGAATGACCGGCAGTTTGGCCTCATGGAATATGTCATGGGTTTTAATGTCTTTCACGATTCTATCGGGTCTCTTTATAAGAAATATGTGTTAAAAGAAGGACCTTTAATTGCCCAAGATGGGCATTATGTCAAGCAAGACATTGTCAATGCGGAAGTCGCGGGGATTAGAAACATGTTCTCAACAGCTAAGGTCATCGACCCGCAAAAGGGCATGATTAATCCCAAGGAGTTGCAAGAGATTCAGGAAATTTTAGGGGGAGTAGTTTCTCCAGGTTATCGAGGGTCGATGGCCTTTTTGGCGAGCCATCATTTCCGGCGTTTTGTTTTTTCTAAAAAAAGGATGGACTACTTAATGAGAATAAAAAAATCACTGGATGAGCGAGGAATAAAATGTATCGTTTTCGTCGGTCCCTATAATGAGGATGTTCTTGCGATGATGCAAAGAAAAGGCTACATGGAAATGTTTGAAGAGTGGAAGAAGGAATTAAGGAGTATTTTTGTTAATTTTTATGATGAGAGTTGTTGTCAATATTCCGGAAGATCCAATTTTGGTGCCACAGACCCACAGCATTACCGTCCTGAGGTGGGTGTTGAATTCTTGAACAAAATCTTAAATGACCATGAAAAATGATTTCCAGAAGGACTAATGCTTTTTAATTCATATGTTTTCATCTTCATATTTCTTCCTACTGCACTAATTGGTTTTTTTCAATTGGGGCGATTGGGTCAATCACGCATTGCCATTGGTTGGCTAGTGGGTGCCTCACTCTTTTTTTATGGGTGGTGGAACCCTAAATACTTGCTGTTGCTGGTAGGGTCGATCTCGATCAATTATATGCTCGGGACTGCTTTAGCTAATCAAAAGGCATCTTTTTCACCGGCAACCAGGAAATTTATTCTGTTTTTTGGCGTCGCCGCAAATGTTGCGGTGCTGGTGTATTACAAATATAGTTATTTTTTTGTAGAGAATATGAATGCCCTATTTCATTCACAGATGACTTTACCCAAGGTGATTTTACCTTTGGCCATTTCATTCCACACATTCCAACAGATTGCCTATCTTGTTGATATCTATCATCGGCCCAGGAGAGAGTATAAGTTCTTGGATTATTGTTTGTTTGTCAGTTTTTTCCCGCAGTTAATTGCAGGGCCCATTACACATCATAGGGAAATGTTTCCGCAATTTGCCAGTAAGTCTATCTACCAATTCAGGCAATCTAATTTTTCTGTCGGGATCACGATATTCATTATCGGGTTAATGAAGAAAGTTATCATTGCAGACACACTTTCGGGCTATGTGGCGCCCATTTTTAGTTTGGCTGGAAATGAGACCGTAAGTTTTTTTGAGACTTGGGGAGGGGCTCTTGCCTATACACTACAAATCTATTTTGATTTTTCAGGATATTCTGATATGGCCATAGGCTTAAGCCGTATGTTTGGAGTCAGGCTCCCTACGAATTTCCATTCTCCCTACAAAGCCATCGATATTATTGATTTTTGGAGACGTTGGCACATGACGTTGTCACGATTTTTACGTGATTACTTATATATTCCCTTGGGAGGCAATAGAAAAGGGCCGGCCCGTCGATATGTTAATTTAATGATCACTATGGTGCTTGGAGGCCTATGGCATGGAGCGGGATGGACCTTCATTATTTGGGGCACGCTTCATGGATGTTACCTGGGGCTTAACCATTGGTGGCAGGATTTTTGCAGGAGATCAGGGTTTGTTTTTTTACGACCCACACGCGTTGGTTCGATAATTTCACGTATTGTAACCTTCTTATCTGTTGTGGTGGGATGGGTCTTTTTTCGGTCGGAGAATTTAAAAACAGCGGTCAATATGATCAAATCTATGGTCGGGATGGGAGGATTTGTCCTTTGGGACAGTTATCGCGCACATTTAAATAAATTTTTCGGTCTCGGTGATTTATTGGCTGGGGTGGGGTTTAAATATAGCAGTATAGACTTTTTTACAATAAAAGAAGTCATGTTGATCTTCCTTCTTTTGATCTGCGTTTGGTGCTTTCCTAATACACAACAATTCATGGCCCGCTATAAACCTTGCATTTATACCTATAAGGGGGACAATCAGCCGTTGAAATGGCGCTGGATGTACTGGAGGCCGACGATTTTGTGGGCAGGTGTCATGGCAATTATCGCGTTAATTTGCATAAGCGGTTTTTTGAGTAAAGCATCCGAGTTTTTATATTTTCAGTTTTGAAGTGTTTAATTCAAACTAAGTCCGGTTGGGGCTACCAGAGCAGTATTTATACTAGCCTATACAATAGGCTATACAAAACCTATACAATATGTTAGACTTTATTCATGTTCAAGCCAACATACCGCATCACGCCATTTTTAATTAAGTGCCTCGAGCAAATCGCTGCTCAAAAAGTTTTTATAGACCAGATCGCCAAAAAGTCTCCTCTAAAGATAAGTGTAGCCAGAGACAGTTTTAACCGTAGCGTTCATTCATCTACATGGATAGAAGGAAATTTGCTTTCTTTGGCCCAAGTGGCGGCTTTATCAGCAGATAAAGACATCGTAGCACAAGAAAAGGAGAAGAGTGAGGTTAGAAATTGTATTAAAGCTTTACGATGGGTCATACAACAAAAAGATTCCGCGTTAAGTGAGGAGAAACTTTTAAAATTACATGAAATGATGGTTAAAGAATTGCTGCCAAGGGAACGATGCGGGCGTTACAGGGACATACAAAATTATATTATTAATGCAAAAGGGCAAATTATTTTTACACCAAGGGCCCCCTCAAAAGTAAAACAAGGGATGAAGGATCTGTTTGTATGGTTGAAAGGGCATAGAACCGAACATTCCATCATCCGCAGCTCTGTTTTTCACCATGAATTTGTGAGCATTCATCCGTTTGTCGATGGTAACGGTCGCGTGGCTCGTACCGCGTCTCAATGGATATTGTTTACGGATAATTATGACCCTTTATGGACATTGGGGCTAGATGAATACTTCGCTCAGGATAGAGCCAAATATTACGATATGATCTCACAGACCCGGGAAATGGCCAATGACTATACTTATTGGATTGAATATGTTGCCAAAGGCTTGTTGGAAGCCATCCTTCGTGTTTCTAAACGAATTAAGGACGAAACTCGCAAGTATAAGCACATCACGTTGACTCCCAAGCAAAATGAATTACTCAGTTTATTGGAAAAAAATGGAACTTTGGGATCAACAGAGATTTGTGAGGTGATGAAAATCAACCGTGCCCGGGTCAATCAGCTTATCGCGCCTTTAGTTAAGGGGGGAATAGTGATTAAAGAAGGAACAACGCGGGCAGCTAAGTATAGTATGGCCTAGATTCTATCCTAAATCTTAAAATACCTTAACATGGCTTGTACAACAATTTTACGTATTGGTGGTGGATTTGGTAGTGAAATCACCAATCAGCGACGACGGTGTAGCCTTTCCGATTGAAGCTACCAAGATACTTCATCGATGCTGCTCGTCGTGAAACACGAGCAGTGCCTTTTTTGCCATTTCCCATTCTTGCCTTGTTTTATCGGTATTTACCAAAATATGGATTATAGTTTGGGGGGCGAACTTCTCTTTATCGGGTGGGTCACACGGCACGCGACAGGCCATCGCGCCAGGTGGCCGAGGGGATTTATGAAGGTGAACCTATGAGAACTGGATTTGTTTTTGTAAGGATGGAAGAAATTCAGATTGTCTTGCTGATGAGCGTAGGTGTAGACCGATTTGGCTTAAATATTCTTCAGCCTCAGCTTCGTCCCTAAATATTTTACTAATTAAAGGTTCCCCGCCTTAATACAATTTCCCGCAGGCCTGATTATAAGTTATTTCATCTGTTTTCATATAACCTCCCAGAAGTATTCCCTTACGTTCAGTCGGATAATTTTACTATGCTCTGCCCCTTATCAATATGGCAAGAACTAATTTTTAGTCCCTATTTTTTCATTATACCCCAGTACAATTGTTTCATTTTAGATCCCTGCCAAAATACAAGCATGAGTGGCGGATCAATCGGAAAGGATAAGAAAATGTTAAAACAAAATTTAAGAACAAAGTCGGCTTTAACCCTCATTTTTGGGCTGTCGTTGTTATGCATAGGCGCATTCGCACAGGCAGATTACAATCAAGGAGACAACCATAGTAACCAGGGAGATAATCATAGGAATAATGGAGACCGGTACCATTATCGTGAAGGCCATTGGTATGGGCAAGGGGAAGTCCTTGTTTCTGATCCCGCGATTGGTGCGGTGGTCGAAACTCTCCCTCCACAGAATACGACTGTCGTTGTTGGGAATGGCTCCTACTACTATGATAACACAAGGTACTATAGTCGATCACCTGATGGCACCTATATTGTAGTTGCCGCGCCGCAGAACCGGTAGCCCAGGTTCAAATTTTATCAATATATTCAAAAGATGAAAGAAGGTGCTTATGAAGGAAAGGATGCCATCAATTTTTCAAAACAGACAACCAGAGCTTGAGCAGTTGTTTATTGAGGCCCATGAATATGAATCAATGAAGGTCAAAGCTCCAGCAGCTGTGCCTAATAATTGGGATGAGGAAGAGTAGTTATTTATTTAACTTTATTAACAAATATAACAAGGGGTTAGTAATGACGCAACAAACACAGAATAAAGCACAAGAAGCCAAGCAACGCACAGGAATAAAGAATCAACCAAATCAGTCTAACCAGCCAAATCAGCCAGAATTTAAAGATACGCCGTTAGATAACCCACAATCGAATATGCAGAATAAAGATAAATCTTATGTAAGTGGTGATGCAAGTAAGTCCAAATCTAAACAAGGACAAAATACAAGCTCAAACGTCAAAGAAGAAGGTTGTTGTGGATAGCAATATTGCAAAGTCAGTATAATCTTTCCCCCTGCCATTGGCGATAGCTCACAATACACGACTAAACAAAGCTATAGAAGCTGAAGGTAGGGGTCTTGAACTTAACCAGGAGAATGATATGGATGGCCAAATGGATAAATTGAAGGGTCGCATTAAAGAAGCTGCCGGTGATCTTACTAATAACAAACGATTAAAAGCCGAAGGTAAGGCGGATGAGTTTCGTGGTACTGTCAAAAATAATATTGATAAAGTCGCAGATAAACTAAAAAAGCAGGTATAACCCCTAAGCTTTAAAAGGAGAAAAATGTCTAAACATCATCATATTCAAAATTTGGCAGAACAAATCGCTAACAAAGGTCACGGTTCAGCTCCATTTCATCAAGAAAACACGAATTGTCTTGGAGAAATTCGAGCGAAGGTAGCCGAGGATGATAGTTCTATAAAACTCCGAGCTTACCAGATCCATTTAGAAAAAGGTGGATCTGATTTGGATAATTGGTTGGAGGCTGAGCGATGTTTTAAGAATAACGACGAGGCTGTTTCAAGACTTATTAATGAAGGAGATCCAAATACAAAAAGATAAAGAATGGTCGTTAACGTAATAACAAAAAAGGAGATGTTTATGAATACTTGTGATACCAAAACTGGTGCTTGTGAAACATCACAAATTCCCCAGGCTCATTGTGAAAACAAATGCCCTTGTGGTTGTGGCAGTGATTGTGCATGTCCCATACACATGTGGATGTGTTCGTTCCATGAAGCAAAGAAGTCTGTCCAGGTCGATATTCTAAAAGCAAAGATCCAAAAAGCATGGGGTCCTAAATTAGAGAAAGAAGCCACAGCAGTACTTGAAGCCATGGAAGCCAAATGGAAGTCCATGCAGGCTACAGGACAATTTAAAGAACAATTAAAGGAAAAATTCGAGCAAATATGTAAAGAGAGCAGATAGTCTTAAGCGAAAAGGCCGTTTTTTTAATAAATGGATATTAAAGAAACGGCCTTTCTCTTTTAATCAACCTTAAAATAGAAAATCTGTCACTGTTGGTATTGAAGCCCTGCACCATATTGAGTCCATCAAAAAAGATCCTGTCCATTTTCAGATGTTCTCCAACCATTGATTCTAATACCTTTGGGGAGTATTTACAGTTGTCCCAGTGGACCTGCTGGCATAGGCAATAGATCCTTAAATTTGATCATAGTACTACGTAGTATTACGTAGTTGCTTGCGTATTATAGCGGGTTTCCTTATGTTGAATCTCCCTTTATACTTAAGTATGAGAAGCATATTAATTAACTGGGCTTTAAGGGATATCAAAAAATGAAAATTTTGGGGATAATAATTATTATTCAAATTGTAGGAATCTTTTTAAGCAGATGGCTCCTACGTGGAGCTCAATCCAATTTAGAAATTGAGACAAGGAGATATTACGAAATACGCAAGAGAAGGGATAATTTTCAATTAGAAATGGGTGAGAGAGAACTGGCAGGGCATTTTAGAGCTAAAATTGATATTGATGAAATTGTAGCTGTTTGATTTTATTTTCATTACATGAATACCTTGCCCGACTCATAGTTTTGTCTTGGAAAGTTCTTTGCGAAAACCTTCCCAAACTATCTTGATCAGTCCTGGGGGTATTAAGGGATTGTTGATTCTAATGTTCTTGGGGAGTATTTACTATAGCAGTCAGTCTATTTATCGGCTGGCATAGGCACTAAATCCTTAAATTTGAATATAGATTCAATCTCTTGGAGTATTTGGTTCAAAGTTAATCCAGTTGGGGTTATTATAGTCATTGCAAGCTCAGTCAAGTTATTAGGCTTCTCAAAGTAACCTTCCATCGACCCGCCTTCATTATACCCCAGTACAATTGATTCATTTTAGTCCATCTTTAAAATACTGTCATGCAACTAGAAAAATTAAAGTTTAATGATGGTGTTAGAGTATTTTCAGATAAAAAACTCAATTATTCGTACAATGCTTTAGAACCGTACATTGATGCACAGACCATGGAGATCCATTACACCAAACATCACCAAGCGTATATTGATAATCTTAATAAAGCCATTAAGGGCAACATTGATTTGGAAAGTAAAAGCATCGAAGATTTGATATCCCATCTCACCGAAGTTCCGAAATATATCCGTAATATCGTGTGTAACAATGAAGGAGGTCATTCTAATCGCTCTTTGTTTTGGACTGTGATCGGCCCTAAATCAGATGTAGTACCTGCGGGTGAATTTGCGTCTGATATCAAGAAGTCCTTTGGATCATTCGATGGATTTAAAGAAAAATTTACACAAGCGGCTACCACACGTTTCGGTTCTGGCTGGGCATGCCTTTCATTGACCAAGGATGGCAACCTGGAAATTTCTTCCACAGCAAAATATGAAAATTGATGCTGTTTGTTACATCTTGTGAGGCCTTGACACGTCTTGTTCTAAAGCACCATTTTTTGGTGGCGGTTTTGGTGGTGAAACCGCTAATCAGCAACGATGATGTAGCCTTTCCGGTCGGGAATATTTTAAAACTTTTTATAATTTGTTAAATATTTTTTATTCGTGAAGTACTTTGAATAATTTTGAAGAGTAAGAAAAATTTTTCTCAAATTTTCAATGAAAGAGTTAAAATCGAGGCATGGGTTGAAAAAATTAATTTTAGTTCTTAGTTTATTCCTTTTGATTTTGACTGTGTTTGTTGAAGGCGCAGATGCAGCCGACAATAGCTACAGGTTGGCTATGGCACAGCCTTCAGCATTAAATGTAGTGGGTGCAGAGAATGAGGTTCAAGGATTTTCACAATATGGGAATGACCTTTATATAGGGTATTATTCGGCTAATTCCAATCCAAATAAGGATATAAGTTCTCTTTACCAGTGGGATGGGAATGTAGAAACTCCTTATTATACTTTTGGTTATGGCGCAGATTTTAATGGGATTGGAGCCCTACAGGAATTTGGTGGTAATTTATTTGCCGGAAACCAGACAGGATACGGAGGGGCCAATAGCGGTTGTGTTTATGAGCATAATCCAAACTCTCCTGTGACTAACTTTATTCAAATGACAAGCGTTGGACAAGGAACGGCTGCCACCAATTCTTCAATTACAATCCCAAGTGACAGCATTAATAATGCTATTTATGGTTCAACATCTTATAGCGTCGAGTATTATGGACGAATTGATGATTTAGGAATGAATAGCGCTGGGGTCATAATTAGGGATATCAATGCTGCTAACACTTCCGGTTTTCAGTTAAGGCTTAATACCGGAAATACGATCGAAGCTTCTATAATTCAGGGGGGTACTAATAAAGCCACAATAACAAACAATAAATTTAATTTGGGTAATTTTCATGACATCATTTTTAGTTGGACTTTAGGAAATTATCCTATCATTTATATTGATGGCATAGCGGCAAGCTTGGCTTCCAGCACTTACGTTACGACTCCTTCAAATGATGATGGCAATACTGTATATCTAGGCAATTCTGCAACATTAAACAATTCATTTGGTGGAACATTTAACCGTCTTCGCATCTGGAGAAATTATGCCATTAGTCCATCGGATGCATTAACTTTAGCAACCGGGAGTACCATTTCAACCCTTCCTACAGGTCAATATCTATTCACCGAGGGGTCTGGGACAACTACCGCAGATTCATCTGGTAACGGTAATAACGGTTCAATTGCAAGTCCTGCCTTTTGGAATAACTCTACGTTCACTACATCTTACTGCTCTGGTAACGACAGGTTTATTTACAGTTTTGCAGAATTTAAGGGAAATCTTTATGCTGGCGCAGGGTATAGTGCTAGCAGGGTATATTCTTATAATGGCACTACTTGGTCGACGGTATATCCAGGACTTTCTGGATATGGTCTTGTTGTGAGCATGTACGTTTATAATAATTTATTATTCGCCGCTCTTGGCGGAACGAATGGAGGGGCTATTATAAGCACACCAGACGGTGTTAACTGGACTGTAGAAACGACAATTCCCTCAAGCCTTGTCAGTGAGTTTAATAGATTTGTAGAATTCCAAGGTAATTTATATGCAGGCATCATTAAAGGAGCCTCAGGGATTGCTGATATTTATAAAAGAGCTCCAATGGGAACTTGGGCGCTGGAGATTCCAGCTGTATCTTCTGGACAGGTGTGGGGGATGGATGTCTACAATAATGCCATGTATATAGGATGTACCACCAGCGGTGGTGCTACGATTTATAAATCTTCTGATGGGGTTAATTTTATACAAGACTTTCAAGTCCCTGATGCTAATCAGATGGAAGCTTTTAATATGATTAATTATAGTGGGTCTTTGTATATAGGAATTGGATATAAGAATTCAACTTCCGGTGTCATTTACAGCAAGACAGAGCCGATAGTTGCTATAACAAGTCCCCCGAATGGGGGCAGTTTTATCACGGGTTCTAATATCACTCTCACAACGACAGCATCAGAGACTGGTGGGACGATTACTAATATATCCTTGTATAATGGAGGGAATGTATTTTTAGGATCAAGTAATTCATCTCCTTATAATTTTGTTGGTAGCAGTCTTTTGACAGGGCCCTATACGTACTACGCAACAGCTACGGATTCGAATGGAATAACAATCGCTTCGAATCCTATAATCTTCAGTGTAACAGCTCCTCCTATAATTCCGTCATTACCGGTAGTTTCTATAACGAGTCCTTTGAATGGAAGCAGATTTATTGTTGGATATAATGTCGTTATTACTGCAAATGCTTCAGAGACCGGTGGGTCTATAGCCAATGTCTCTTTTTATAATGGTACAACTTTATTGGGGACAAGCAGTGCTTCTCCTTATAATTTTATATGGAGTAATATTCTTGCGGGTATCTATGCTTTGAGTGCTGTAGCTAAAGATGATATGGGGGTATCGGTTACGTCTAAATTCATAACAGTTAATGTCACCTCCTGGCCACAAGCGTATATATCAAGCCCCCTTAATGGAAGGAGTTTTACAGCAGGTTCTAATATCAGTATTATTGCGAAAGCCGGAGAGTTTAATGGCACTATTACTCAAGTGTGGTTTTATAACGGAACAAAGTTATTAGGGACAAGCACCACATCACCATACATTTATAATTGGATTAATGTTCCCAGCGGTAGTTATCCCCTTTTTGTTACGGCCAAAGATGTTATGGGAACTTATACAAAGTCAAGTTCTATAACAATAACGGTTAAAGCTCCACCACAGTAGTCGCTATTGCAAGTCCGTTAGTATTATTTTTGGTGGTGGTTTTGGTGGTGAAACACTAAATCAGCGACGACAGTGTAGTTTCTCCGGTTGGGGCCACCATCTATCACAACGTTAGTCAAGACATCACAAGTTTCCTTAGCAATTCAAAATTTTAAAATAATTGCCATAGTTCATCACTTATGATACACTTCATTTAGGAGGATGAGAATATGGCTACCCAAAATCCCAGATTAAATGTTGTTTTAGAACCGTCTCTAATGAAGGGTGTTTATCATTTGGCCAAGGCACAAGGAGTGTCTTTATCTGCAATGGCCAGAGACTTGATCAAAGAGGCGCTGGAAACTTATGAAGACGGTCAATGGCAAAGGATCGCCCAAAAGCGGGAAACAACCTTTTCCAGTAAGAAATCCCTTACTCATAATGAGGTTTGGAAATAGTGGAATATCAGCCGGTTTATCATCAGGATATCCCTTATGATTTGGCGGAGATTCCGGGCAATATCAAGGGCCGTATTCGTAAAGCTATTGAAACCCGTCTTTTAGTAGATCCAATTAGTTACGGACTACCCTTGCGCAAAAGCCTGCATGGTCATCGTAAATTACGGGTTGGAGATTACCGTATCATCTATCGGATTCATGGCAAAGAAGTCATTATTTTAAAGATTGGCCATCGCAAGGATGTCTACCCTAAAGTATTAATCCGTTTAAGTAAGTAAAATTGCTGGTGGATTTGGTGGTGGAACCGCTAATCAACGAAGACGGTGTAGCCTTTCCGGTTGGGGCTATTTTCTAATTGGTTCTGTTAAACTAGTTCCCAAATCATTGAGCTTCGAAGTTCTAATAGTTTGACAATTCTTTTTTTTATGTTAATATATAACCATATGGTTAAATATTATAAGGATGAATTAAGTCATGTGTTTTATGCGCTGGCAGACCCTAACCGCAGGGAAATCCTGCAGCTGGTGGTTAAATCCCCGCGCAAGTCCTCAGATTTAGCCAGGCGTTTTGATATGTCATTTCCTGCTGTTTCCAAACATATCCGTATATTAGAGAATGCAGGTTTTGTACGTCGCACGGTAAATGGGCGCGAGCATAATATTTCAGCCGAGAAGAAAAGCATTGATAAAGCCCAAAAGTGGATTGGTGATTATAAGAAGTTCTGGGAAGAAAGTTTTGACCGCTTGTAAGCCTATTTAGAAAAAACAATGAAAGAAGGAGACGAGCATGGCCACAAAGAAAAATGATCCCCTCATCGTTGAACGCACCTTTAATGCGCCGGTAGACCAAGTTTGGAGAGCGATCTCTGATAAAGATGAAATGAAGCGATGGTATTTTGATCTAAAGAGATTTGAAGCCAGGAAAGGATTTGAATTTGATTTTACGGCAGAGCATAAGGGCATGAAATTCATCCATCTGTGCCGTGTTAAAGAGGTGATTATCCACAAAAAGCTGTCGTATACTTGGCGTTATAAGAATCAACCAGGAGATTCGCTCGTGACCTTTGAATTATTTCCCGAGGGGAACAAAACAAGGCTCAAATTAACGCATACGGGCTTAGAAAGCTTCCCGGCAGTCCACGCCTATGACCGCAAAAATTTCCAACGGGGTTGGAATTTTATTATCAACACTGGATTACAAAAATATACACAAGCATTGCCCAAACGCACCATGGTCATTGTGAGGCTCATCCATGCGCCGGTTAAACGTGTATGGGATGCTTTTGCCGATATCAAACAGGTAGTGCAATGGTGGGGACCAAATGGATTTTCCACTACGACGGAGAAAAGAGAGTTTAAGCCCGGCGGTGTATGGAAACATACCATGCATGGGCCTGACGGCACAGATTATCCCAATCACAGCACGTTTATTTCCATCGAAAAACATAAACGCATGGTTTATTCCCTTGGCAACGGCAAAAAGGGCAGTGACTGTATAAGATTTATTTCAACATGGACCTTTGAAGCTCAA
>CAYZLU010000006.1:14099-21079 GCA_964479285.1 uncultured Planctomycetales bacterium
AAGACCCAAGTGACCCTCAGAGGGGTTTTCCCAACGGCCCAAGATTATAATCGTGTGGTTAAGCAATACGGCGCTATCGAGGGCGGCAAGCAGACCTTGGGACGCCTAAATCAATTCGTTAATCCAAAGAAAGGTTAATCATATGTCTGAATTTATCATTTCACGTGTTTTTAATGCTTCTGTAGATGTCATTTTTGAAATGTGGAGCGATCCCAAACACGTAGGCCAATGGCTCGCCCCTAATGGGGGCAAAACCCATTTTAAAAAAGCTGAAATCCGGGCCGGCGGAATGTCTCATTATTATATAGAAACACCCATCGGCAAAATGTGGGGCAAGATAGCTTACAGGGAAGTTCAAAAGCCGACTAAATTGGTTTACGTGCAATCTTTTTCAGATGAGAACGAAAATATTACGCGTCATCCCATGATGCCTAATTTTCCAAGGGAAATGCTCACCACTGTCTTGTTTGAAGACGTGGGGGCCAAAACTAAATTGACCCTGACATGGGTGCCGATCAATGCTACTGCTGAGGAATGGGCTGCGTTTGAATCAGCTAAGGGCGGTATGTCGCAGGGTTGGGGCGGCTCTTTTAAACAATTAGATGCGTATCTGACAGCTTGAAAGTGAAAACGTACTCATTTAGATCATCGTTGCCTTAATCATAAAAGTTCTCCGTATTATCCGGTTGGGGCTATTAGCTATCACAACGCTAGTTAAGGTATCGCAAGTTTTCTCAATAAATTTTTCTCGATTCCAAAGGTCCCAAGGGCTTCCCAAAAACCACAAAAAATGGCAGGAAGTATATAGATAGTCTATACTTTACCTGTGAGGTCAAATTTAGACATAAAAAGGGTCATATCCTTAGGGATACTGTTTGTCTTTTTGGCTAATAGCATTGAGCTTGTGCCGATAGCTATGGCAGACGATTTTCCTTTGCCGGCACCTGGGGTCATGGTTCATTTAAGCCCACCGTCTGATCCTCCTATATTAAAGGGCATTAAAGTTCATTCAGACAATCCATTTAAATTTGACTTCATTCTTGATCGTGGCGACAACCGGTTATCTAATGACGGCCTTAAAGAGGAGTCTGCCAAGCTGATTAAATACTTCCTTGCCTCATTAACCATCCCTGAAAAGGACCTCTGGGTCAATTTAAGCCCTTATGAAAAAGACCGTATTATTCCCCAAAGCTTTGGGTTGACTGAAATGGGCCGTGACTTGCTAGCAGAAGATTACATGCTCAAACAGATAACAGCTTCGTTGATTTATCCGGAGGATGAGGTGGGAAAGAAATTCTGGAAAAGAATTTACGAAGGAGCCGCCAAGAAGTATGGGACAACGAATATACCGGTAAATACCTTTAATAAAGTCTGGATAGTACCAGAGAAGGCTGTGGTATATGAGAATACCAAGGCCGGGGTAGCGTATGTGGTCGAAAGTAAGCTTAAAGTCATGTTGGAACAGGATTATCTTTCGTTAGAGAAGCATGAAGGGATTCAATCGGCGAGAGCAAAGACCAAGCAAACGTATCGATTAGGCAGCCAAATTGTCCAGGAAGTAATCATCCCTCAATTGACCATAGAGGTCAATAAAAATGAGAATTTCGTCCATCTTCGTCAGATTTACAACAGCCTCATTCTTGCGGTTTGGTATAAGAAAAAAATCAAGGAAAGCATTTTAGCGAATGTCTATGTGGACAAAATAAAGGTTGCAGGTATCAGCATTGATGACCCGAAAGAAAAGGAAAGGATTTACAAGAAATATTTAAAAGCCTTCAAAAAAGGCGTTTTTAACTACATCAAAGAAGATGTCGACCCATCCACACAGGAAATGGTCTCAAGAAAATATTTTTCCGGTGGATTCAGTTTATACGCGACAGATGAAGCAATGACTGTCACGGCTGATTTTGCAAGGATGTCGCGTGGCATAAAGAATGTGACCGCCCTAACATTATTGGGGGTTTCTCTTATTGCTGCTGCCTCGACCTCGAAACTTTATGGGCAAACGCCATATTATGAACCTCATGAACCCCCGGCACTTGATCAGCTTAAGAATTTAGGCTCATTACAAAAAGAAATATTAAAATTACTACAAGACAAAGAAACCGATTTATCGTCACCCTTATCTAAAATTCTTTTTAAACAGGGCAACGTAACCGTAGAAAGAAAATCGATGGCGTCATATCATCAAAGCACTGTTTATTATTTTTATATCATTTCTTCAGATATAGGAGGGGCTTTAATCACGATCGCTGTAGATTCTAAAGGGAAAATTATCAGCGTAAATAACTTTTTCCCCAAGGAGGTAATATCTGATAAATTGCAAGGCATAAATTATCCATTAATTATAGCTGTTGATAGAGCTCTTGATATTCCACCATTCACAGAATCTGTGCAAAATAAATCTCGAGAGATACAAGAATCTATTAAACAGGGTGAACAGCAAGAAAGCGAATCATTAACTCAAGAGCTCAAAGAAAAATTAAAAAAAAGAACAATTCAAAACTTTTCAAACCTAATTAATGGGCTGGGATCGTACGGTCTGTCCTGGTGGAAGGCTCCGATATATTCAGACCCCAATTTCTTCAAAACAGATAACCTTTATCATCTCAATGAAAAAAAACTGTCCGTACAGGAAATACTTGATCTCATTAAACCAAAACCCAATAGATTCAGTTCCATTATTCCTCATTTTTTCAATATAAAGGATAAAATTCCCGCCAATGTCCGTTTTCCAGGAAGAATAGAGACTGAATTATCCCGGGATAGAATGTTTTATAATCATGCAAATTTCATTCTTGCCCATCGATCCGAATCCATGAATAGACATACCCTGTTTTTGAATTTTACTGGACATGGAGCGACTGTGGCAGCGGCCCTGGCCGGATTAAACATCCCTATATTCTGGCAGATGACGACTTGGGGTCTGGCAACTGAAACAAATTTTAACACGATCCGAGATTATCAAGAACGTTTGAGAAAAAATAAATTTACTGACGCTACCAATTTGGCCATAATATTATATCCCCCACATGTGCCCAGTGATCCGGGGCCTAAAATTGATAAATTACCCCCCGCTGATATTTTAAAAAGGGCTGGTATTGAAAGCGTCGTTATCTTTACAGAAGATGATTTTACTGGAAATCCGATTATGTTAGAAAAAACGGAAGATTACCATAAATCTCCTTTCTATCGGTATATTGATTATTTAAATGCGCGAGGACTTAAAATTGTACCTATAGGGCTGGATTCTGAAAGTGATCCTGCAAATAGAAAAGAAAATCCAAAAGAAATTCTGACCATCCCTGGCACTGGAGATAGGGCCATGGCTACAGAATTTAAACGGGGTGGCATTGATCTAACACCTGCCAATAAAGTTTTACAATCCCAAGACGATAACATGGGGATCAAATTCCATACAGATGCAGCCATGCTCCAGCAATTTAAAGAAGCTCCAGGACTTACGGTAGGCAGCATTACCATCAAGCCACTAAAAAGTCTTTCAGGTTTTTTTGGGGCTGACTCAATTGATCAGACAGCCCGCAAATAACAGATCCTCAATCCTTGAGAAATCTTGATACACATTGTTTTATAATATCTTTTTTTGGTTGTTTTGGTGGTGAAATTCTAAATCAGCGACGATTAGGTAGTTTCTTCGGTTGGGGCTACTAGCGGTCGCAATGTTATTCAAGGTGTCATGACTTCTCCATCAAGATGTTAAACTGATCCCATGGCAAAGAAATTTAAATCAAATCTTATACACGAAATCCGGACAATTTCTACGGACTATTACCGTACGTTGAATCAAAAATCCCTTCAGAGATTTCAGGACCAAGAATATTTTAAAAATGTCCAACGACAACTCCGGCGTGTTGGTCTTTACCTTGACATAACACCGCAGTATGTCGTCGACCAGGGGAAGCTGGATCATGAAACAGTGGATAATATCAGTTTGCGGCCGATTCTATCACAAAAGATGCGGGATCAAAAAGTTGGCAACCAACGCGTTTCCTATAAAGAGTCGATACTGGGAAAAAGTCTAATAAAACCCCCTTCTTTCATCGAACCGATTGTCGAAGCAGCTTCCCCTACGGAAGTGGTGATCTTCTTGCCTGATCTATGCAATACGTTGAAATCAGACTATCGAAACTTCAAGAAATACGCTAAAGAAGCTGAAAAGAGGTTTATTCCGGGGGACCTCACAATTGACAATCTCTTTTGCTTGCAGCTGAAACTGTATGCCCGGCAATGGGGTTCTGGTGTTCCGGGGAAAAGAGAGTTCGCGCTTTTAACAGGCCTTTTTGAATTACATGGCCTACAGCATTTGGCGGATTTCAGGCTTATTAATTCAGGAAGACTTCATTTTGCATCAGCAAGTCCGGGTTTAAAAGGCCTTTTGAATAAGGACGCACTTCTGGAAGCCAGGGTCATTGTTCGTCAGCTCCTTGAATGCACATTACCCTATTATGTATTAAGCCAGGTGATCGGCTTTCAAATGGAATGGCTGCAAGGAAGCCGGTCAGAATACGCCTGGGCAGGACATATATTATTTGTAGGGCTATCCAAGAAATGGTCTCTAGGAATTGATGCGCTGAGTGAAGATGAAATCGGTGTCCTGGCTTATAAATTTGCAAAAAATAATAGAAACTTCAAAGATATGCGCCTTTAGTTCTGGGAAGGGAGTTATATTTATTTGGGCGTAGATGGTAATGTTTTTATGCCGTATCTGTATTATTGACGCAGGATTTTGAGATTGCAATTTGGATCAAAAAGGTTTATGTTAGCAAATAAAACCCATCGGGTTAAATGCGATCCATCTGATAGGAAGCATTCCTGGCAGATATCAAGACATTAAAAATCGAGAGAGACTCTAGTAAGATTATTAAGGGGAGATAATTTTATGGAAAAAAAGAAAGTCCTGTTTGTATGTATTCATAATTCGGCAAGAAGCCAAATGGCTGAAGAGCTTTTAAGAAAATTAGCAGGGGACCAGTTTGAAGTTGAGAGTGCTGGTCTTGAGCCCGGAAAACTGAATCCCATTGTAGTTGAAGCATTAAAAGAAGAAGGAATTGATATTACAGGCAAGCAAACTAAAGCAGTGTTTGATTTATTCAAGAGCGGTAAATCTTATAACTATGTGATTACAGTGTGTGACGAAGCAAGCGCTGAGAGATGTCCTATTTTTCCCGGACTGTGTCAAAGATTTCATTGGAGTTTCACTGATCCATCAAAATTTCAAGGAACAGATAAAGAAAAATTGACCAAGGTCCGGGCAGTCAAAGAAGAAATTAAAGGAGCACTTAAAGAATGGATTGCAAAGATCAAGGGTTGAAAAAATATATTGCTGAGTTTATTGGTACTTTTGCCTTAGTTTTTGCCGGTACAGGGGCGATAATTATCAATGATGTTAGTGGGGGAGTAATAACCCACTTGGGAATTGGTTTAGTTTTTGGCTTAATTATTATGACGATGATTTATGCCTTGGGTGAAATATCAGGCGCGCATTTTAATCCGGCAGTTTCTTTCGGCTTCTGGTTAGCCAAACGTCTTTCCTTTAAGGAACTTTTACCGTTTATTATAAGTCAAATATTAGGAGGGATTACAGCCAGCATACTATTAAAAACAATATTCCCTCAGCATAAGACCTTGGGAATTACTTTGCCAAATTTGGTTTCTTCCACAGGAGATTTTACTTTTGAAACAATCCTCACATTTTTTCTTATGTTTGTTATTATCCATGTGGCACAGGGAGCTAAGGAAAAAGGATTGATGGCCGGCGTGGCTATCGGAGGAATGGTTGCATTGGAAGCTATCTTTGCAGGGCCGATTACAGGCGCATCTATGAATCCTGCGAGATCATTGGCCCCTGCGGTTGTTTCTGGACATTTAGAATTCTTATGGATTTATCTCACAGCCCCATTTTTAGGGGCAGCATTGGCCGTTTTTAGCTGTCGTTTGATAAGAACCAATGGGAGTTGTTGTCAAAATTTATAAACCAATATTTTTTATGTTCATACATCGTTTTCCGCCATGCTCGCCCAGCTCCAAAACACCTGAGGTTTGACATGATTCCTTAACCCTATGCGATTTAATTGGTTGCGGGGGTTTTTGATACAATTGTAAAAAGGCAAGCCTCCTTTAAATATTTTAGAGACATCCTGATGGAGGGTTTTATGGTAGAAAATCATAAAATTGTTTCTGGTGAGGAATGGATTAAAGCTCGCAAAGAACTTTTGACAAAAGAAAAAGAATTTACACGATTGCGTGACGGACTCAGTAAACAGCGTAGATCGTTGCCGTGAGAAATAGTCAATCAAGAGTATGTATTTGATGGTCCCAATGGGAAAGAGACCTTGGCGGAACTTTTTGATGGTAGAAGCCAGCTAATTATTTATCACTTCATGTTTGGCCCCAGCTGGGACGCAGGGTGCCCGCATTGCTCGCATTGGGCGGATAATTTTAATGGAGTCATTGTCCATTTAAACCAACGCGATGTGACTGTGATTGCCGTATCTCGGGCAGCATACAGCAAGTTGGAAACATACAAAAAGCGCATGGGTTGGGGTTTCAAATGGGTCTCTTCAGTAGATTCAAATTTTAATTTTGATTATCACGTCTCATTTTCCTCTGAAGAAGTGGCTGCGAAAAAGGCATTTTATAACTATGCAGTGCAAGATCCGCATAGTTCAGAACGAGAAGGAATCAGTATTTTTTACAAAGATACAAATGGAAAAATATTCCATACCTATTCCACCTATGCGAGGGGCATAGACTTATTGAATGTCGATTACAATTATCTCGACTTGGTGCCCAAAGGACGCGATGAGGCAGATAGGGGGCCATTTTGGGTACGGCGTCATGATGAGTACCCATTATGAAAATTTTATTAGTTGAAGATGATGGTCAGATAGCATCGTTTATCGTTAAAGGCTTAACTGAGGCTGGGTATGCCGTTAATCACGTCTCCAATGGCGAGGATG
>CAYZLU010000007.1:0-20348 GCA_964479285.1 uncultured Planctomycetales bacterium
TGAAGACAAGTTACATGTAATAAGGAAGCTTTATCCTGCAGATGCAGAGCATATTTTGGATACCTGGAACCAATATTACAGGCCTATTATTTACGAGCCAGAGCCTTACGTGAGTGATGGGGTGGTGGGTGGTAAATTCAAGAATAATCCACTTATCCCAGTGATAGATATGGAAAAGGTATTGGGCAAGACGTTCGCGGCACCAGCGTTGCCGACGGTGCCTAAGCTGACAGGTGTACGCGTCAATTGGCCGAGGATGCCGGCGGGCAAGCCAGAGCTGCTGCGGCATGTGGCAGGCACGCCTGATTACGCGAACAGGACACCGCAGATACCGTCGTATGTGCCGATCGCACCCTACGCATCAAGTGCACCGGTTGCATTAAATACGCCAGCGGGTATTAAGGCCGATAGATTCATAGCCTGGATGGCAAGCGAGAAGATGTTCCCGCATAAGGCTGGCTTGAAACCAGGAGAAGTATGGTTTGAAGGGGACATGAGGAAGGTGGAAGGCAAGTTAAGAGAGTGGGGATATTCGAAGGACGTGATCCACAACTTCCTGGTGACCTTATTGAAATGGCGGTTACAGACACAAGACGGGCAGAATATCAATACGACGGATGAGCAAGGTCATCCGATGGAATTGATGCACAATGGCCGACCCTTTAGCACTTATTACACGATCAAGAATGACAAGGGTGGGGTGACACCTATATCAGATGATGAGCTGTTGTACAAATTTAAGCATGACCATGCATGGCTGCATGATGGTGTACTTATGATTGATGGAAAGATCGCGGGCTGGCCGTGGGAGAATGTGTTGAATAATCATTACATATTACCGGATAAAATACTGGTTTACCTGGCGGACAAGTTCTCTGTGCCTGTCAGCGATCAAGTTCTTTACATGACCCGAGAGAAAGCACAGGGATGGTACTCATTAGACAAGATGAAGTATGTGGATGAGAAGGTTAATGGCAAGACCAAGAGTGTTTTACGTACAGCTTGGGGGAATGTGGGGATACCTGCGGGCTTCAAGGGATTTACGCCTACCAAAGAACAGGCTGATAATATAGATAAGGACTATTCCAGCTGGTGGCAGATTGAATATCTGAATGGAAAAGTCGAGAGGATCAGCGCTGAGAAATTTAATACACCAGAAGAGCAGGGCCTACTTGGTCGAGGAATTCATGGTACTCCCCAGACTCCTGCAACCATCAAAGATGTAGTTCAAGGCCCTTGGGGTAAGAATGGCCGACCTCTTCATATAGCTGAATTTCATGGAGAGGGGTCCTTTTTAGGAAAATTAAGCAAAGCAGAGTCCCAGCGTGCGGTGAATGAGGCGAATCAAGAATCAAGGACAAAAGATGTGCAGGATAGCAAGGTGATAGCGGCAGCCCGGGAAGTGTGGGGGTATGTTAATGCACAAAGGAATAATATCGAGACCAGAGCGCCGCCGGCCGTGAAGGTAATTGATACTCATCGTATAACCTTTGGGGCATTTTATTCAGAAGAAGACCATGCGCTATATTTTGAAAGGCCATTCTTAGAAAAGATCACAAATTTTGATATTGCAGGACTCAGGCTGATCCCAGGTTTTGAGGAAAATAGGACCATCGCGAGCGATGAGAAAGATTTGTTAGGCCAGGTTTTAGTGCATGAATTGAATAATGGCACGCATCAAGAGAATATAAGAGCTGAGAAGGATTATTTAAGGAAAGGGATTACTTCGGCCCACATACAGGGCACGCACAGTAGTTCTCATCGGAAAAGCACTCCTCGCAATGGCCCTACGAAAAATCCTCC
The DNA here is from genome assembly GCA_964479285.1 of uncultured Planctomycetales bacterium. Taxonomy (GTDB): domain Bacteria; phylum Omnitrophota; class Gorgyraeia; order Zapsychrales; family Fredricksoniimonadaceae; genus JABDGZ01. The sequence continues at coordinate 1,804 of CAYZLU010000007.1, forward strand.
AAGCATTGAACTATTACGGAAGCCCATGAAGTCCGGGATGCCATTATTAGGGCTGCTTGTTTTATTGCAGACAATGGTCCAATCCGTAGGGATCAAAATTAAAAGACTCTTTACTAAGACTGAGAAAAAAAACAACACCGAGACCAGGGCCCCGCCGGTGGTCCAAAGGAAGTTCAAACCGTTAGCACTACTGGCCCTTATCTTATCCACAGGTACCGCAGTATTCTCCCCCAGCACAACCCAAGCACAAAAACGATATACAGCCGTGATTGTTAATACGAAAACAGGTGAAAAGACTGATATTAGCGGTAGATCCGCGGGACACCAGGAGTACGACCTTCTTACGATCCAAGGCAGAAAAGTCAAGATCATCACCGACTATGATGCTGCCGGCAATCCAGAGGGGAACGCCACAGGGATTGATGTAGGGACTGGGCATATTGTTGCCTGGTTTAATCCTATAGAAAACACTGTTACGGTGCGTTTGTCCAATGCGTTAAAGCCAAATATTTACTATTATACGATTGATGCTCAAAAGCACTATCATTTAGGGGCATTCCTTGGAAAAATATTGTTTCCGACCATTCTTAAGATGCCACAACCTGTGTATTTCCATTCCCAATTGCCAGAATTTACTGACGCAAGAAAATTCAATTTGCGAGTGGACCAAAACCCTGCGGCCGAGGAGGGGCAGTACCTGACGGATCCATTTCAAGATCAAAGTAATTTCAATAAGATCGTTACGACCCTTTCTGGGGCATTCCAGCAGGAATACAGACTTGAAGAAGAAGAGCAGCGCAATTTAGAAAAAATTACTGAAGCTCAAAACAAAATGAAGGACTTGAAAGATGCGATTGAGGAATCAGCCCCTGGTTCGACAGATCGTAAGAATTATGAAGTTTGGGAGGCCAACCTGCAAAGCTCATTGAAATACTTCCAAAATCAGAGTGATTATTTTGATCTGGCCCGCCGCAGTAATCATCAGATGGTCTATGATCAGAAGGCGCTCTTTATGAAGGTAGGGCAAAGGGCTTTCATGGGCATTAAGGGTGGGTTAAGCCCATATTACGCGAAAGTTCTCGCGGAATATATCAACAGCATGGAACATTTCGTTTATGTCCAGCGGCAAATAGCGCAGAGGGACATAATTAATAATGACGAGGACCATCTTGTTGAGCTAAACAGGGAGCTTAATAATGGCCCGCAAGATTTGCCGACGCAATTAGAACAAATGATATCGCTTTTGAAATTGGGAGGCCATGATGATAAAGCCCAGGAGTTGATGAAGCAGCTGGATGAAGCCATAAGAGATGTATATACATTGAAGGGTGAATTCGCTTACCGGCACGCGCAGTATGTCCTCACAGAAGAATCGTTAAAAACCAAAAAGGATTTTATTGGTACTGTGCACAAACATTTATTTGGCCATGATGTCGCGACCATCAAAATGGAACAATTACTTGAAGAGGACAACAATGATGAGAAGGACTTGGAAGTTCAAGTCAAGATGGATGAGCTGAATGCTCAACAATATTTTTATATGTTGAACGCTGCGCAAAGCAGGGAAGAACGGATCATAACAGAAATGAAAGGGATCAATTCGATCGCCGCTGTCGTGGGGATATTTGAAAAGAAAGAAAAAGAATTGAACGCCAGGATGCTTGCCGTATACACAGCAGCACAAGCAGCGATGATGAGTGATCTGCGATTAACAGGTTATGACGCCTATAATGGGGAGCGGGAAGCCCGTAAATTCCGTTTGCGCGAGAATATAGGACGGCAGCAGGCATTTTCCAAGATGGAAGATCTTTTTAAAGAGTTAGCTGATTCCTTGCGTGCTTTCACGGGGTATTCCAGTTATAAAGGGTCAATGCCTTCCAACGACAAGCAGATGTTAAAAGCGCTTAGGAGCGCTGTGAGAAATGGAAGCGACCTGCGTTATTCCCAGAACATTGAGGCGATCACACCAGTTCGTGTTTTTCAAGGCACGGGATTGCCATCCACATTCGAAGGGACAGGCGAAAGCCATACTTTTACAACTTCACTTTATCTCGAAGATGCCTTGCATGATTTGATGACGGCCAGGAGTATAGATAAGCCCAGGACCATCGATACCATTCAGATGATTCTTAATGAATACACCCGGCAAGCAATGGCCCAGAAGGCCGAACCGCAGAGCAATGGCCAATTCCATGGATTATTCACGTCGTACTGGGCAGGATCGGGTGCTGTCGATGATTCTGCCATTTTCATTTCTGATAACGCGGAAGTCTTGCGCGTCCTTATTCAATATATGGAAATGACAGGTGATAAATCCTTTATGCCTCTAGCCAAGGACCTGTCAGGATATCTGGTTTCCCTGCAGGACAATAGGGACGGGGGATTATTTAAGAATGCAGGATTAAAAGCCCGGCATGGGTTTAACCCAAAATTTCAGGGAAAAGACACCCTTGAAAACATTTTAGCATATGCCGCCCTAAATAATTATGCCCATTTTTCCAGAGATCAAGCTGCCCAAAAGGCAGCTGACAAGATTTTTGATTTTGTAATGACGCAGTTTAATGGGGAATATTTTTACGCGGGAATGACGGATGGTGGTAACGAAGACAGGGCTTTCAATGTCCTTCTTCAGCTTGATGCCTACCTGATATTAAGGGCCGAAAATAAAGGAGATTATTTTAAAGTTGTTCAACAAGTGATTAACCGTGCCGTCGTGAAAGATCGCGTGGTGAAATACCGCAAGGTCCTCTCCGAAGACTGGCTTCAGGACTTTCTGATGAGAGACCTTGTTTATTGCCGCGACCTGTATGGGGTCGGTTTTGGTTTTGAAATGAAAAATGGCCGGGCGAACGCGCAAAACCATTTGATTTCTTATAGCAACACGGCCTTATTGCTTGGCATTTTAAAGGGAAGACAGGACCCGAATTTTAATAAGTTTGAGGCTGAATTAAAAAATTCTTTGGATTGGTCAGCTGTCCCCAATAACAATGCGACCGCGATGGGCCTACCTCTTGCCTCTAACGAGGGGCAGGATTATAAGAACAATATCTATGGCAGTTTTAACACGACCAATAACCTGGAGTCAACAATCTATTACAAATGGGCCCTCGAAGATCGCCAGGCAGATTATGCTGCAGAAAGAACGCCCAATGCTGTTGTCGCCTTGCCTAAGGTGCTTAATCAAGCGGGAGCCCTTCAAGAGATCGAAAATAGATATCAACCGCTGCCGGAGTATGAGGAAGTTGATCCGAAACAGATTGAAGATTTGAAATACTTTAATATCAGGCAGGATGACCAGAAATTTATGATAGCTACGCTGCGGGTCATCAAATACACTTGGCATTGGTCAGGGAAGCATGCAAGAAGTTTGCTGATAGCACCTTTTGTTTTGATGGCCCTGGCCTTGGCCGGTCTTATTCGGGGCTTGCACGGCAAGAGAACGCCGCTAGAGGCGGAAGCCCCCAACTTAACGGAAAATCGCAGGCTGGTTTTAGGGATATTGGACAGGGAGCTTGATGGGACTGATTTTGGCCTTGGTGCTGGAGAGAATAAATTTAAAGAGGAAGCCAGGAAAGCGGCCTTGGATGCGGAAGTTGTGAATATGCTCGCTGCCGCACTTACCTTTAATGCTGATGGAAAATTAGCGACGGAGAAAACACCACCGGTAGTTACCATCTCAGGCATAGAGGCGATCATTAAGGGTGTTATGAGGAGCTTTGGTGTGCGAGGAGATAAGAATTATTTGGTCACGATGGGAAACATTGAGGAGGTGTTAAAGTCTCGTCTCACCAGGCTCGCTTATGAACTTAAGGTACAGGGTTTGTTAGAATATTTGAGCAAGCAGTATTCCAGGGACGAGAAAAAAGAGCGTTTGCGTCAAGCCAGGGAAGAATATAAAAACTCCAGCAACGCGGACCGTTATGGCCGCATCAATACTGCTCGCCAATTTGTGGCAGCATTTGAAGTGATCCGTGCCTCAGCATTGTTGGATGCTCCAGGTTCCTGGGATGCCCCAGGGCTCATCAATGACGTGATCTATAGTCCGGACAGCAAAACAGGGTTTAATTTCGCTGATCTTTTAATGCTTGGCCAGCAAAATCGTGCCGAGCTTATGGCCTTCATTCTATCGCAGGAAGCAGCGGGTGTTTTTAATGCATACGTTAAACGTCTGCTTCAGCAGCCTAATATCCTGCCAGGCATCCTTAAGCGTGAATTGACGTATAGTCTGAAGATTATTAAGGAAGAGGGGTTTCCTTTAATATCATTGATCAATATTACAGCAGGTCTTTTGATCGGTCTGGGCAAAGAAACCGATGCCGGCGTCATCTGGAAGACAAATCGAATGTTGGATGACTCTTTGGAAGCTTTAAATGGGTTGCTGATGATTGATCAGGGGGATGGGCGAAAAAATTGGAAGGACGCCCTGGTTGATGTGGGAGCAGATCTCCGCAAGGCAATTGCAGACCCGAAGGTATCACCAGCAGTTAGAGAACAGCTTCAGCGGACCTTGGCGAAGACTGAATTGCTTGAAAACAATATCCCTCTGGGAGGGCAAACGGTTCATATACTTCTATTGGAACCGGCGTTTAATTATCTTGCTTATCATTTTATTGAAAAGATCCGCGAACGTTATGGCAAGTACACATTTGACCGCAGGAATGTGAACAAAATCACAGATGAGGAAAAAAATCCTTCTAAAACGATCTGGTGTGCTGTGCCAGCGTTTTTTGGCCCTATTGGGGCTTTTGGTCTAATTATCAGAGAAGCATATATGTTTGGTGCCTGGGTGGTTGGTAAAGGCTGGCTCCAGGAAACATTGTCCTCGTTGATGGGCCTGAACACAGGTATGAAATTGAGCGCTCTTCTCGCCAGCGGCCTTGCAACATATTTTGTTGCAGCCGCGATTCTTTCAACCCTCGTTTTCGCGACACATAAATTCGCCCAGTTCAAATTGGCCGGCATACAGATTGATTCCTTGATGCCCAAATTTGCTATTTATAAATTTATCCAAAATCATGGCAGCTGGCATGCCCGCATGATGGCTGACCTGGTCATCAAGTTCTTCATTGGCGTGGCGGGCATGATAGCTGTCTGTTTTATTGTTCTTCTAGGATTGCCCGCCACCATTGGCGGCTGGATAATGGCCGGATTATCGATAAGCCTTGGCGCAGGGATTTTTGCTGTGGTTTTTAATCAGCGTGTGGCGGATTTGACGATGGAGCCGGAACAGATGATTGTGAAAAGCATCAAAGAATTGGTTTATGTCCTTATCTTTGAGCGCTATGGCGATCTTCTGGCGTTGAATCCGAACTTTATGAAATTCGCCGCCAAACAACTGGAGAACGGCAGCGGTGTCGATGAAGTTTTGGAATATGGTAAGCAGTGGCGAAATGCATTGGATTGGCTGCTTTTTTCCTATAAAGCGCTGTTGAAACCACGCGTTGAAGCGGAGAAGAGTTTTAAATCAGGCAAGGATAAATTCTTTGAATTTTTAAATAGCCCTCCGCAGGCAGCTGTGGACATGGTCTGTAATGATAAAGGCACACCCAGGGCGGATCAGTGGAAGGTCAAGGCTGTTGGCGGTCCGGATTGGATGGAAAATGGAACGCTGAATTTAACGGACCTTTCGAGGGAAGCCCTATACGCTCTTCATCAGACCTTGTCTGATCCAGAGCGCATCAAACATGTCCTGGGCCAGGAACTTTTCAATGCTTTCTTCCTTGAGCAGCGCCGTCTTTATGATATAGCCGTGGTCCGAAAAAGCACCATGCCTGTGATCGCCCAAGGTAATGTCTTAGGGAATAATATGAACGAACAGATCAATGCTTTCTATAGTTTTATCTATAGTCATACTGCCAAGAAATCTACCTGGCGATATAATCTATGGGGTTTCTTTACGGCATCACAAGCAATCGTCGTGGGCCTAGGATTTAGCATAACATGGATCGTTTCACGGCTTCTTATCCTAAATGCGGCCCAATCTGGGACGACGGATCAGCTTGTTGCGTGGACTCCGGACATACTAAAACCGCTGGTGACCATATCAAATAATATTGGCGTTGAAGTCCCGTGCATGGTCTGGGCTATTGTTACTGCCGTTCTCCTGGCACAGATCGGAAGCAGGGCCACACAGATCGCCAACAGTTATAAAGCAGAAAATAATTTACATCCAACGTCAGCAAAGAAGCCCTTCTGGTTGCATGCCTGGTTGACTGCAGTGAAAGAATTCTCCTCTGGACTTTTGAAATTCTGGAGCATGGGTGTTGACCCGCGCAGTAATAGCATTTGGAGGACCAAGCTTTGGTTCCTGATGAGCGGAATCTTTGCCCTTGGAATTAACCTGTTTATTATCGCTGGCATCACACCGTTTTTTAATGATCTTCTGCCGCGGCTAATGGAAGGCGGTTTGTTTGAGAATTTTTCTCATTCTGTAGTGATGGTCGTGCCGGTAATTTTCTTTATGGCAAGTTTTATTTTGCCCAAGATGGGTGCGAGAATATACAACACGTTTAAGAATAAGACCGCTCCGAAGGGTACCTTGGCGCTCCTTAAGCATTGGAACAATACGCTCATGCTTGGCGCCTTTTCTTATACTGGCGTTCTTTGGGTGTTGAGCGGATTTAAGGGCATCAGCGTACATTCGCTGGTGATCGCTTCCACGGTGGCACTTGGATTCCTGGGTGATTGGATTTGGATTGCCGTGAAGGACCATCATGAACGCAAGAAATCCAGACACCAGTCCCATCTTGAACACCGGACGGAAGCAATGTGGCGATGGGTGGGGCAGCCGTTGGTGGTCTTCGCGGGCGTGATGGGCCTCTTTGTGGGGCAGCCGGTCTTTATGATTCTCACCGTAACCTACGTCGTTGTCTACAACGCACTTTTTGCCTACTATTCCACGACCGAAATCCTTGAGGCCATCATAGCACTTTTCCGTCCCCGCGGCACAGTCGAGAAACCCGAACGCACAAAATTTACGGCCTTGACTAAACTCACAAATATTTTCTTCTCGATGGAAGAAAAGCCGTTTTATGCGTGGTCTGAGATATATAACACCTATAACGAGTTTTTTGACGCCAAGAAATTCCGTGATGCCTATTCCAAAGGTGTAGATAGAAAGGACCAATTCTATCTTCCTGACTTTGAAGGCGCGGCACCGCACCAACGTAAATCTATCCTGAACTGGGCGGTCATGGTTGATTTTAATGGTTTCTTGAAAGTCATCGCGGTTGCCTATGCTGCTGGCCTTTTTGCTGCTACAGGAAATGATCAGCAGAAACTCGAGGAAGCTGTTAGCGCGGTGATCGCGGATAAAGATGACCGTGCTGCTTTCAAACAAGCCTTATTAAATGCCTTGGGCCAGATAGGGACGAGTTTGGGAGAAGAATCAGCGATCATAGAGATCATTGACGACCCTCGTTACGAAAAGATCCTTTCTGCTTTAGGTGATAAAATGCGCCCGACTGTAGTGCGGATGCTCAATGACGGACGTATGCATTTGCTGATGGCACAGCCTACGGGCATATCTCCTGATGGCAAGCTTGCCTTCAAACGCTTCCAGAAACTCGTCCAGGACTGGGTCAATCAACATCTTCAAACAGTCATTGGCCTGACGAATGGTCTTAAGAATGTTCATTATCATGGTTATGTGCCGTTTGTTGAGGATGAGTTCCTTCTCGACCATGACCGTGATGACAATAAAGATCTGGTGCACACTTTGGTCCGTTCGAAATTGCAGAATGTCCATGGTTTTGCGGGCGCCAGTTATCCGGAGTTTTTGCAGAAAGATTCCACTGATCCGGCATGGCAGATGTACCCAGACCGGGGTAAAGAGCTTTTCCTGGATGAAGTCGTCCGCATCCATGAGCGTAATCGCACTGGGGGCACACGCGCCAAGGCAGGTAATTGGTCATACCGTGTTTTTTGGGAAGAAGGTTCGGTCATTCTTGACTATGACGTTGACTCTTACATTCCGCGCGCCAGTGCTGCCCGTTTTCCTTATTTTATGACCCGCTTTAACAATCCGCTGGTCGATATCGTCCAGCCTGCTCACCGCGTCTTGGAGCTTGATACCCCTTTGATGTTTGCGGCAGGTGAGGCCCATAATGGTTGGGACCAGGTACGTTTGTTCAATGAGGGTGTGGCAGGTCATTATGGTCACAGTATCGCTGTTTCCGCCTACGGCTTTAAGAATGATTTTCTGCCGCTCTTAAGAACATCGTCGGGTCTGATTGAAACGTATGGCGAAGATGTTATCTTTAAGAAATATCAGCGCGCCGGCGGTTATGAGTTTGCGCTAGACTTTTCTTCGGAAGATCTGATGTCTGCCATGAACCAGGTGCAACAGCGGATCATCCAGGGAGGGGCGGTTACGGAATACGCCCCTGATCTGGATCTCTTTGAAAGTTTCGAACGTAATCTCGCCCAGGTCCAGAACGCGTGGACCCGCTGGGCCAACCAGGAGCGCTGGCGTTCAGATATCCTCGATGATTTTCCGGTCAATCCAGCCCTTCCGTGGTATCTCAAACAGGAGCGCATGGTCAAGGAACAGTATTACCCTAAACATCTTCCGGCGATCATGACGCTTGGATTGTTGCCGGTCATGTTACTGATCTACAGCACCGCCTATCAGTCGGTCATGTGGCCGCAGATTTTCACCTTCATTGGTAGCGGGTTCAACCAGTCCATCACGCTTTCTTTGTGGGTCAATAAGATCAAAAATTTAAAGACCGCGTATATGGCAAAAGCGAAGTATAGAGATCCTCTAGTAAAGCTTATTTGGTATTACTGGGCAATGATCAAGGGGACCGGGCAGTATTTCGACCGCAATTTTCTGAATCTTGCCGCTTTTTTTAAGACCATTGGAAAAGGCCGCAGTGAGATGGATGGCGGATTCGGCTGGAGAATTTTAGGGGCCATGGGGGGCGTTCTAACGGCGACGGGTAATTTTTTCATTCCGAAAGATCTGATCCATCGCATATTCGTGTTCGCCGGCTTCCAGATCCCTGTTAATGTTTTGGGTGTCATGCTTTCGGATTATTATAATTCATTCTTCCTGGCAAATTTCAAAGGGCCGGGTCTTGAGAAATTCCGCATGTTTGATCTTTCGCGCAAGGCGGATAAGAACGCACATGTTCTCGATAAGATATTTGTAAAAATACTCGATGTATATGGCAACCGCGGTCTTTTAGTCGCGTCTTCATCAATCGTGTTCATGGGGTTTGCGGCATTGCTTCTAGTTGGCTTTGGCACGGCCTTTACCTTAGTCGGCCATTCCCTGCTCTCCGGGGCTGTTGTGGCGGGCTTCGCAGTGACGACAGCTTTGGCAATGTTATTTGTTTCTTCTATTATCGCGGAGTACCGTGGTCATACAAACTACCCTGTGAATCAGCAGGCATGTGTTTATGGAGTGATGGCGACAGTGATGTTTACCGTGGTCGTTGTCCCATTTAATTTGCCATCTGGTCTTTGGGGCCACGCCCTAGCGGCTGGGATGGTGGTCATTTTGGCTTTGGCAAGCGAGAGGGTCAATCTTTTTCATATTCCTTCAGCAGACCTTTATCTTAGCAGCTTCCGCCGGACAGCGATGGTGGTATCGACAATAGCATTGCTCATGAGCCCGATGATCTACAACACCTATGTTCTTCACGATGTACTGACTTCTGGTGTATTTCTCACATGGGGCGGGACCGCTGTGGGGGCAATAGTGGCCTTTATAGTGGCTTCTTTGGCATATGTGATCAGCCGTAATGAATCGATCCATAAACAATTTGAGGAAAAATATATTAATGAAGGCAAAGCTTCTTTGAAAGCAGATATCGATAACATATTGCTGCGCCAGTGGAGACTGCGTCACGATATTGATGATAAGGGAAAACCGTGGGTGAATGCGTGGGATAAGCCGTCAAAGGAACAAAAACAGCTGGTTAATGAATTGGTAGACGATATCCTAAATTCTCCTTATGGGCAGGAGTTGGATGTTCGCGTGCAGCAGATTTTACCTGGTCTTCGTGTCCGGAATGAGGACGTTACAGGGGCCGGCAATAATGAGTTTAAGGTGGTGCTCGCCAGCGGCATTCAGGATTTTGATATGGGCTTGCGTCTTAAGATTGAACGCATGATCGAGAAAGGTGAGATTGTTGTTCCCGGGATCACTGATGTGGTCTTGGAAAATGGGCAGCTTTTTGCCAAGGCAGACGTGGACCACGATCAAATGACAGTGACTATAAATTCTATTAAGGAAGATGTCAAAGAGACAAAAATGACCCTTTCTGGTTTAATAAAGAGGGGAATGGCCATCGCAGTTGTAGCAAGCATCAGCATCATCTTAATATTTGGCCATATCCATAAAGAAACTGTCAAACAGAAGGCCCTCAACCATCAAATTGTTGCTGCCTTACCTGTCTTCCAACCTGTGACTGTGGAAGGCCGCGGGATATTCCGCGGCGGCAAACGGTACATTATCCATGGCGTGACAGTATCAACAGCCCACCTAGCTGATGTGATCCATCCCGTTGCTGATGGCCAGAGGGATGTCCGGTATACGCTGGCTTATATCGGCGGAGAAAAAGCCTTAGATCGTATGCAGGAGCAAGGGATAAATAGTATCTTGACCTATCATCCTCCGACTAAGGACCTTCTTGATGCCCTGGCCCGCCGCGGGATGACAGTGACACCGGTGTTCCCGAATGTAGATGACCGTAATGTTCCCCTCGCAGAAAAGGTCGATATCCAAAGCGGCAGCTACATAAATTATATCCAGAACTACAAGAACCATCCTGCCATTCTGATGTGGGCGTTTGGGAGCGAATATGACTATCATCCTGAATGGTTTAACAGAAGTGTTGGTAATTGGTATGCGATTTTAAAAAGGGCTATACGCTATACACATTCCATAGATCCGAACCATCCGGTGACGACCTCGCAGGGGGTAGAGCGAGGTGGATTGCATGACATTGTTGGTATAAACAGCCTTGATGTGGCAGGGTTCACGGTGTATCGGCACGATAATCTTGGTCATTTGGTAAACGATTGGGAAAATGTGTCGGGCAAACCAATGTTCTTGTCAGAGTTTGGGTACATAGATAGCATTAATCCTGATGAACGCATAGCAGCAATAAAGAATGTCTGGGGAGAAATCCAGAAAGGGATTGATCAAGGGGTTGTCTCAGGCGGATATTTGATGACCTGGCAGAGTGAAGGATGGAAGTCAGGAAGTATTGAGCAGAACCTTGGATTGATTGACAGTCATGGTAACCCTACAGCGATCTATGATGTGCCAAAACAGATATGGGGTACACCAACAGCCCAGGCACCTTCCCTAACACATGCTGCCCTTCCAATGATAATACCTGTCTCAAAGCCGCTTGAATCAGGGATACCTTGGCTAGGGTTATTAGGAATTTTTGCTGCCCTTATGACATTGGGTGATGGCAGTCCTTTACGTGCCCGCAGTTTATCAGAACGGAATAAAATTAATCGGTCATTAGCTGTCTTGAAAACGTTTGGCACCAAGGTCAATGTCCTTTGGGTTGTGCCGATGTATAAAGAAACCAGCCGTTTGAATCCTGCTTCCCCGGAGAACCCTTTAGGTGAGGATTCTTTACGCGTGAAGGTGGCCCAACTGGAATATTTAAGGAGCGTTAATCCGCATTTTAATTGGAGGATCCTGGCTGTTGATGATGGGTCTCCCGACGTGGCTTCAGCCAGAGAGATTGAAAGGCTTTGGAAGGAAATCCAGGCTGAATATGCCTTGCGTAGTGTTAGATTGGATTCGTCGTATGTAACAGTCAAGATCATAACCCCAGAACAAAAAGCAAAGATCAACAGCCGCAAGGGCGGGGCTGTTATTTTGGCCATGCGGGATGCCCTTGCCGATGGTTGGGCGCGGTTTATTGGCTACACTGATGCCGATGTTTCCACCAATCTTTTACAGACCCCGCTTCTTTTAGAGGCCTTAATGAAAGGAGAATCTGACGCTTCCATAGGCTCACGTTGGGCTGTTGACGCCCAAGCGGAGGATGTTCCCATGATGCGCATGTTTACAAGCAGGGTTTTCAATTTCTTGACCCAATGCATTCTTTGGCCATTGAGGGGCATTCACGATACCCAGCGCGGGTTTAAGCTTTTTAGAAGAGAATTGCTCGAAGTCATCTTGCCGCACACAAAGGACATGTCTTTTTCCTTTGATACGGAACTTTTGTTATTGACCAAATTGGCTGGCGGAAGTATTGAAGAAGTTGCCATTGCATGGTTTGATTCCTCTGAAGCCAGCACTGTTAATTTAGTTGCCGAATCCAGACGCATGCTTTGGAACATGGTCAAGCAAGCTAAATCCATCTTTAATCCTAAAGTGCGTCGAAGTTTGGCAGAGTTTACGAAGGCGAAACCAGGTAATCATGGTCCTCAACCGGCAAATGACGCAGGCACCAAGATGGATGTAAAGATTCCATTGCCGCCGGCGGATGCGTCTGTGGCCCAAGGGCAGGACCAGACAGGTGCTTGGGCGCCCATCACCGATATCAATCATCCCCGGGATGGCCCAGCCGATAGCGTGGCCCGTCAGATCACCAATAATATCCATAATCTCGCTCCGCCGGTTGCCCAGAAAAAATTCAAGAGAATTGCAAGGGCCGTTTTAATATTAGTTCTCCTGAGCATACCTCGTGTGGCAGTCCCTCACCCAGTAGCAACGCATCATCCAGCAGCAGCTCACCATCCCCCGGCAGCGACCCATCCGGCAGCAAAAAAGACAGTCAAGCGTGATACAGGTATCGCCGTGAAAGATTATAAGAATGAAGGGACCAAGTTATACAGTCACGATGGCATGCCGGTGTTCTCGACAAAATACACAGCCCAGCAAGAAAAATTATATAGTTATTTCACCACCTATGCCTTCCGTTACAAAAACCATTCCTATTCTTTTAATCAGGAAATCCCCGTCACGCAGACACCGGACTCGGATTTGCACAACAGCCTCTTTAAGAACGGGAAATTGGACTATGTTGAACAGGTCACGGACCGCGGCTTTGTCCCTCTTTTGAAAAGCATCCTGCCTGATACTATCGTGAACGACAGGTTTATAGACGATGACCCGGGCAAACATGAAAACCTGGAAAAAGTCGAAAACTCATCGCCGGGTCTGTTGGGCAAATTCTTGTATCAAAAATTAAGCGGGCAGGCGTCCTATCAAGATATTCTTTCCGCAATGCGCCAGCAAAGAACAAAGCCCATTGCTGATGCCTCGAAGCTTAAGCTTCATTTTAATGGCAGGTATTATACGGTCAAGGACGCGCCAAAATTCTTCAGCCTGGGGTATTGGTTCCGTCAGTACGCGGTAATTTTTGCTTTTCCATTTTTCTTAGGTTTAATGGCAGCCATCAGGTTAAAGGCCCGAGGCTATTTTGACCGGTCACGCCGGCGCAATATTAACTATAACGATTTGAAGACCGTGACGCGTCTTTTAGGCGGCCGTGTTGAGGACGAGGCCCTGGCCCGCAAGGTCCTTAAAATCCAGGTTTTGCAGGGCAGGCCGGTCATCATCCAGAAAAATGTCGACACAGGAACAATCAAGGGGCGTGACCATGTTTTTAATCATTTATTGTCAATGGGCTTTGATGCCCAGGAAGCCAATCGATTGATTGATCTTTACAATGAAAAGAAGATCAAAATGGAGAGCATCAGTGTCCATCTGAGACGATTGGCCTATGTCAATAAGAAGGACATCGTTATTAACGATGAGAGGCCCCTTACAGATCAGGTTAATGATCTTGCGGATGCCGGCCTTGCAGAAGCCATAATCATCCAGGATTTAATGAACATCGAACATCCTGACATCAGGATATCTAATGATGATCTCAATGAGGCAAATAGATTGTATAAGCAGCGCATTGGTCTTCCGGTCGGTTCCGCGCTGCGATGGCGGAATATGGCAAAACATCTTTTGGCCCTAAGTGAAGAACGTGCATTGGATAAGATCAAACGCGGTGATTTGAGCATAGTAAGTGGATTGTTAAAGACCCCGCAGGTCAAGGTACTTGAGGAAATTATCAAACTTTTCCATTCAGAATTCGGTCTGGAAAATGGATTGACTGAAAAGGAATTGATACGCCTAGCGGGAAATCACGCGAAGTTCACCACCTTTGTTCAAAAAGCCTTAAAAGACCTTGTATACCGTAAACTTTTTGAAAGTGTTTTAGGCAAGGAAATCGGGGTTTCATTTACGGACACCACCAGAGACCAAAATTCTGACTATGAAAAATTATTTATTAGTTTCTTCGCGCCGACCCACACTTATTTATATGACAACCCTCGATTAATGCGGCAACTGGCAGTCAAGGCGGATGGCCATTCACAATACGATATTGAATTCAGGCCTTTTCCGATCATGCCAATGGTCGAGGTCAAGACATTGCGGCGGTTTTTGCTTGTCAAATTGCTTGAGATGAACCAGTCACAGACCGGAGGAATCACCTTGGGAGGCGGTAATTTGATCAGGCCTTATGTGGTTTATTTAGCCAATCAAATTGACCGGGAATTACAAAAACCTGCTGTAGCAAGGGCCACACCGGAAAAAATGCGGGAATTCATGAGGACCTCCAACCAGCTTAACCGGTTTATCATGGTTTATGGACGCAAGAAATTCCAGGCCATCACCGAACGGGCACCATGGAAAGAAGTAGGGGCAGATGAACGTGTTGCAAAAGTCTATATCGACCAGGACATGTTTAATTTGTTCAGTTATGTCAATTTCCAGGATGGCGGATTTTATGGGGCTGTCAGCAGGAGCCTGGATTCTGAAAATAGTTTTGGCGGCTTTAAGTTTGAGTTTGACCCATCCAAGACCGACGAGCTGGAACTCATTATTGCCTTAAATAATTATCTTGAAACAATTAAAAAAGACACCGAGAAAGTCGATAGATTGTTGGCGGCATTTAAAAGCCTGTCCAGAAGCGTATTCAGCGAGGTGCATCCGCAGGCAGCTGAATTAGACAGGGTTCTGGAAACCAGGTCAGGGATGCTTTTCTTATATTGGGACAATTATTTTTCGCGGGTCTTTGACATGACAGGATTTTGGAGCATCAAGGACACGATAGTAAACAGGCTCGTGTTTAGCATCGCTGTAAAAATTGTCCCCCTTGTCATGCTGTCAGCCATCATTTATCAAATGGCAACAGGAACAAGCATAGGCGTTCCCATATCAGTGCTTATCGCGGGAAGCGGCATTATATCCACGGTCATTCCACTGGTGATGGGAAGGGTCCAACAACCAAACCAGAAATTATTCTGGATCAGCATCTTTACGGTGTTTAGCCTGATCTACGGCGGGTTATTACCATCGTTGTTATTTGGCAAACTGACATCGATCACGCTCAACACGGGGTCCTTGGTGACACTTTATTTATATTTATTAACGACCTGGCCAACATTGATTTCAGTGTACCAATTCCATTTGGCTGTCACGAGTTATACGGAACTACAGAATGAGGTCTGGTCTGATACGGTCAAATCATTGACTGGATTGCGCTCACTCAACCCATTTGCAACGAGATGGACATCAGCTGTATTTACTGCCATGGCCCTGTTCTTTGCCCATGCTTTTACATCGAATTTACCAATGATCGCGGCGATGGGAGCGGTTTCATTATTGGTCATTAGGATTTCTCCTAAAAGCCGCGCGGGTTTTTGGGAAAATTATTATGGGCGTTTTATCAAGGAAGCTGATGAGGTCGAGATGTATAACGGCCCCATATTTGAAAATGGTGAGACCGTCCGTGAAAATCTCATCAGGGTCATTATTCGTATGCGTCAGCAGTATCTTCTCAGCGAGGAAGAAAAAGCAAAATGGGTCCAAGGTTTGAAAAATGAACCCCAAGGCAGGTTTATTTGGCCGCAAAGCCGTGATGCCCAAAGGAAGCTCTATGATTTCTTTTACGCGCTAGGGCATGAGAAACCGGGCCGTGACGGCGTTGCCCTGCTGGAGGCAAGCTCAGCCCATACCCAGTCTGCCTGGGAAGTGTTCAGTTTCACGGCGGTCAGTTCGATGTTTAGGGGGACCTTTAACAAGAACCCCCTTACAGGAAAAGAAACAACGCTTTTGGGATACATCGCCCGCAATCAAACTGAATGGCAAAACGCTGTTTACGCGATCAGGCAGAAATTGCTAGAGAGCAACAAAGGCGGTCTCCTGACTGAGGGACAAAAACAATTCATTAAGACCTTGGAAAATCTTTACGAAGAGGTGGACCTGATCAATCTGGTCTTCAAGGATGAGGCAGGTGTTCTAACGAGGCCATTGAGAAAACATATCGTTGACATCATGATGAGGTTTATGAATGAACAACGCGCCTCCCATGTCCCTGTTGCAGAAGCCATGTCCACAGACCTTTTGGAATATCATTTATTAGCCAGTTCGGACTTAGGGGATCCCCAGTACCATCAAATATTGAAATCCTTGATCGAAAGTGAACAATACACGACGGTGCCGGAAGCTTTCGCTGGCTTGAAGAAAATGAAAGAGGAAGGCCGGTTTCAACCGGAAGCATTAACTTTCCTTGATGGGTTTATTGGTGCAGAGGGCCAGGACAGGGTCAAGTTAATCAATCATTTCCTGGGACGATATGAAGAATACAGAGAATTTATTGCCACCAAATTACGCAACATCATCCACATGGAACCATTGTGGGGGCAAAACGAATTCAAGGCAGACAAGACTGTTGTCAAATTAAATGAATTGGAGAACTTCATAAAGAACTTGAGGGAAAATATCCTGGGAAGGGCAACGGAAGAAAAGAATCAAGAAATTATTTCATTGATAAACGCCTTCCTTGGGATGGGATCAATCAATGATTATAGAGGAAGGACCATCGAAGAGTGGGCGGAACAATTTGAAAGAGATTCTGAAAAGACAGATATCATTGCCATTTTATATTACGCCCAATCTATATTGCATCCGGACAAGTTTAGTGAATTGAGGGACAGTTATGCCAAGATTGAACAAGTATCAAAATACATATTGACCTTAAAGAAGAACGATGTCCTTTATGTTCTTTATGATGCCAATCAGGACGTGGTGATTGACAAAAACAAGAACGGCGGCATGGCGACCAATCTATGGCTGTTCTTTGATAAATCATTGAATTTTGATGCTTTGACCAGGACTTCCATCGGTCAGAACGTATGGCGCCCCACATGGGCCACGTTAATGGCACGTGATGTCAGGATCGTTGTTGTCAACCCCATGATGCGCGTTTGGGGAGGCAGCAATGCGAAGGCTTGGGCTGGAACGACCCATTATGGAACATCCACAGAAGTTTGGACAGGTGATTTCCAGCGGGCCAGGAAATTATACCTGCTGTTCTACGGGAAGGGCGGTGTTGTTTATTATTTTGTTATCAATATCTTCACCCCGCCGGGTGAAGATGCAGCCGGTGCCAAAATACATCAACGGGACCAAGTGCAATTAATATTTACCCATATAGATTGGGGTATCATGGATTGGGACCGTGCTAACCAGGTCTACGAGTCATTATTAGGGACCGATGGTAACCGATACCCGGGAAACTCGGTACGCTTGATCATGGACCCTGCACAGGCGGCAGTGGAACGTAATCCGGCCATTGGGTATGACATAAAATTAAGCCATGAATTCCAGGCCGCCCATCACTTGATCTCGCCCATACTCATGGCGTTGTTGGGTACATTCACATTATTGGCGCCGTTTAGCGGCTTGGCCTTCCTGGCCCCGTTTTTGTTTTTTGCTTCGTATATGCTGCTTATGATGAATGTCGGCATATTCTTTAATTTGATACGTCATTGGAGATTAGAAGGGAACCTTTGGATCGGGGCTGGTTTTTGGGTGAAGGATATTTTCGAGACAATGCCCATGTTCCTGGGTATTCTGACTTCTTATTTTACGTCAGTCATTCCTGCGACTCTTGAAAAATTTAAATTTATCCGTACGGTGAAGGATTTATTGCTTGAGAAAATGGACAATATTTTGAGGTTTGAAAACACCGTTTTGTATAGAGGTTCACAGATGTTAAGGGAAGGGCTGCCATTTAAAACATTGGTGGGCATGTTCGGGATATTCGGTGGTTCTATGGCCTTCTTTACCATTGATCCCATCGGCATGTCATTGTTTGTGATGTATATACTGGCGTCCATTTATGCCCTTTCAGGGCCGGATGCTTATGCCACGCATGTCAAAAAAGACAAGCAAGGACGGTATGTTCTCTATGGCTTTAATTATTGGAACATTTTCCATATGCTGTCATTGCGTATCTCCCAAACGCTTGATGCATGGTGGAGAGTGGCTGACCGTTATATTGACCGATATTTGGGCGTGTCCTTGTTCCGCGCAGGCCTTAAATTAAAATCATTTGAGAGAACACCACCGAATTTCTTAAATAATACGTGGTTATTTGTCGGCTGGATATTGGTCAATAAAAGCCTGGTCATATTCCTGGAAACTGGCTGGTCTTGGTGGGTCCCCATCGTTTTAATCGTCAATGGGATGATGTTAGCTGTTGGCATCATCACCGGCG
>CAYZLU010000008.1:0-18807 GCA_964479285.1 uncultured Planctomycetales bacterium
CGCGGACAGTTCTTGCGGTGCCGCGCAGAAGCCGAAGCCCAAGGTAATATTTAGAATTTAGCACTTCTTGCCCAAATCAATCTTGCCGTATATCCCGTAAAGATCCCATCAAAAAATCCCTGTATTGATGTATTGACGATGCTTATTCTTGAGATTAGAATAATAATTTAAAGAACACAGGAGGGACGTCTTATGAAAGAAAAAATCATTGAAACAGCGGGAAAGGCCTGGCGGTTTTTGGGTCAAAACGGGCAATCCAATGTCAGTGAACTTGTAAAATCTCTTCAAGAGAAAGATGAAGTGGTCTTACAAGCGCTGGGTTGGCTGGCCCGCGAGGACAAAATCGATTATACCGTTAAAAACCGCCGCACCTTTGTATCTCTGGTGGAGGGGGAATTGCGTGCCTTTAATTCCATTGTATACAATATGAATGAGTCTGTATCTTCTTCAGAAGGGGCCAATAACGGCAAACCAAAGGTCAAAAAGTAAAAGATTTGTCTGTTGTTAGCGGTCAATTTTAAAGAAGGAGAGTCCATTTTGAACAGGTTCATTTGCATTCACGGCCATTTTTATCAACCTCCACGGGAGAATCCCTGGCTTGATGAAGTTGAAGTGCAGGATTCCGCTTATCCTTATCATGATTGGAATGAGCGGGTGACCGCGGAGTGCTATGCGCGCAACGCGGCCGCACGGATTTTAGACAACAATCGCAGCATCGTTGATATCGTTAACAATTATTCCAAGATCAGTTTTAATCTTGGGCCCACCCTTTTGTCGTGGATGCAGGACAAAGACCCAGAAATTTACGCGGCCGTGCTGGAAGCTGACCGGTTAAGCCAGCAGCATTTTTCCGGACACGGCTCTGCGATCGCCCAAGTTTATAATCATATGATCATGCCCCTGGCCAATGCGCGGGACAAACGGACGCAAATCATGTGGGGTATCAAGGATTTTGAGTCGCGGTTTAAGAGAAAACCTGAAGGCATGTGGCTGGCCGAAACAGCGGTTGATTTGGAGTCTCTGGATTTGATGGCCCAGCAGGGGATCAAGTTTACGGTTTTAGCGCCCCATCAGGCCAGACGCATCAAGCAGGGTGACCAGGAGATGCAGTGGCGCGATGTTTCAGGGGCCAAGGTCGATCCGCGTGTTCCCTATCGCTGTTATTTGCCTTCGGGGAGGCAAATTTCTATTTTTTTTTATGATGGCCCGATTGCCCAGGGAGTCGCCTTTGAGGGCCTGCTCAATAATGGTGAACAATTTGCCCGGCGATTGATCGATGATTTTAGCGCCAGCAACCCCCATCCCCAGGTCGTTAATATAGCCACTGACGGGGAAACATACGGCCATCACCATAAGTTTGGTGACATGGCCCTGGCGTATTGCCTTCAATATATTGAAAATAATCAATTGGCACGGTTGACTGTATATGGGGAGTTTTTACAAAAATTCCCTCCCACCCAAGAAGTGGAGATCGTAGAGAATTCATCTTGGAGCTGTGTGCATGGGATTGAGCGTTGGCGTTCGGATTGCGGCTGCTCAACCGGTGGCCAGCCAGGATGGAACCAAAAGTGGCGTGCTCCCTTGCGGCAGTCTTTAGACTGGCTGCGTGACCAGATAGCCCCTTTATATGAAAACCAAATGGCAGCTTTCACAGATGACCCTTGGTCTGTCCGGGATAAATACATTGAAGTCATTTTGGACCGCAGTGAGGAGAATATGGGGCGTTTTTTACAAAACATCGCCCGCCATCCGCTCAAAGAAGAGGAGAAAATAAAAATCCTCAAACTTTTGGAAATGCAGACAAATGCCATGTTGATGTATACCTCATGCGGTTGGTTTTTTAACGAAGTTTCAGGCCTTGAGACGGTGCAGATCCTCAAATATGCCGCACGCGCGATCCAGCTGGCCCAGGACGTTTCCTCTGTTGGATTGGAAGAGGGGTTTACTTCCCGTTTGATGGGCGTGATCAGTAATGTCCCTGAGTTAAAGGACGGGGCCCACATTTACCGTGCCATGGTGAAACCTTCCGTCGTGGACCTTTTGCGGGTGGGGGCCCATTACGCGATGACGTCTTTATTTGAGCAATACGCGCCTAAAACCAACATGTACAGTTATACTGTCAAGAGCGAACAGTATGACCTAAAAGAAGCAGGGCGCTTGAGGCTGGCGGTGGGCCGTGCCATGGTGCGTTCCAAAGACACTTGGGAGCAGGCCACCATTTGCTTTGCCGTTCTGCATTTGGGGGACCATAATTTTATCGGGGGGGTCGACTATTTAAACGCGGTTGAGTTTTCTAAAATGCGCTCCCTCATGACGAATTCTTTTTTGGAGAGTGATATCCCCAGTGTGATCGGGGTCATCAAAGATTATTTCAAGTATCACAATTATTCACTCTGGCATCTGTTCAAAGAGGAACAACAAAAAATCCTTAATCAAGTCCTCAGTTCGACCATGGATGATATTGAAACGAGTTTCCGTCAGATTTATGACCACCATTACCCATTGATGCAGATCAAAAATGAAATCAGCTTGCCCCTGCCGCGCATGCTGATGACGGTCGTAGAATTTGTCCTCAACCGTGACATCAGCGCTGTCCTTGAGACTGAGGATGTGGACATAAACCGTTTTAAGCAATTGGTGGAGGAGATGAAACGCTGGTCCTTTAAGCGGGACCAGGCCAATTTTACATTTTTGGCAAGCCAGAGGATCAGCAGCATGATGAAGTCTTTGTCAGATAACCCCGACCATATCAACCTGATGGAAAAAATCGTCATCATTTTAGAGCTTTTGGGACAATTGAGCCTGGATTTGGATCTATGGAAGGCACAAAACATTTATTTTGCGATGGGGCGGAAAATTTATCCAGACATCTTGTCCCAAGCAGGGGCCGATGAATTGGCAGGACGATGGGTAAAGCTTTTTGAACATTTGGGCGAAATCCTCCAGGTGAATATCACCTCACCATTATTAGCAGGCAAGCAGTGAGGCCGCATGTATAAACCCCACAGTGGTATTTTATTACATATTACTTCTTTGCCCTCCCAATACGGCATTGGGGACATGGGGCCATTTGCCTATGCGTTTGTTGATTTTTTGAGTTCCTGCGGGCAAAAATACTGGCAGATTTTGCCGGTCAACCCCACGGACGGCATTAACGGCAACTCACCTTATAGCTGTTCTTCGGCTTTTGCCGGTAACCCGTTGATGATCAGCCCTGAGATGATGGTCATTGAAATGTTTTTGCAGGCCTCAGACCTTAAAATCCCGGTGCATTTAAATGAACAAACAGTGGAATATACCAAGGTGGGGCCGTTTAAAGAGAAGGTTTTTAATACCGCTTTTTATCGTTTTCAAAAGGACCCTGCCATGCCTATTGGCCCAGGGCAGGGACCCGCCAAGGTGGTATTACGCGAGGATTTTGATCGATTTGTCAAGGAGCAGCACTATTGGCTTGAAGATTTTGCTTTATTTTTGGTCATCAAATCTCTGCATGGCGGCCTTAGCTGGAATGAATGGCCCAGGCCCCTTAAGGACAGGCAGCCTCAAGCGTTGAAAGAATTTACCCGGAAGAATGCTTTGCCATTGGAACGGGTCAAGTTTATCCAGTATTTATTTTTCCGCCAGTGGCAGAAACTCAAAGACTATGCCAATAGTAAAAACGTGGCCATTATCGGAGACATCCCTATTTATGTCAATTATGACAGTGTGGAGGTCTGGCGTCATCCGTCATTCTTTAAAATTGATGGCGAAGGGCGCTTGAAGTTTATCAGCGGATGCCCTCCTGATTATTTTTCAAGGACAGGCCAGCGCTGGGGGAACCCGGTGTATAGCTGGACGCATTTGAAGAAGACCAAGTACAGTTGGTGGGTCGAGCGTATAGCTCATAATTTGCAGATGTTCGATTATTTACGTATTGATCATTTCCGGGGTTTTTCCGGATTCTGGCAAATTCCCGCGCATGAAAAATTGGCGGTTTTTGGCCGTTGGGTCAAAGGTCCGGGAGCATCTTTTTTTAAGGTGCTCGCCAAACACTTCAAGCATCTTCCCATCATTGCCGAAGACCTGGGAGAAATCACGCCGGATGTCATAGAAGTGATGAAAAAATTTGGTTTTCCCGGCATGCGGGTATTATTGTTTGCTTTCAATGGAGACATTGACACCAATCCGCATGTACCTGCCAATTATCCTGTCCATTGTGTCGCCTATAGCGGTACGCATGATAACAATACTATCCAGGGGTGGTACCATCATGAGGCCAAACCGCATGAGAAAGCCAACATAGCGCGGGTTTTGCAAACAAAATTTACGTCCCGGAATTTGCATTGGACGATGATTGAAGTGTTGATGCGGTCCAAAGCTGAAATGGTCATTATTCCCATGCCTGATTATCTGGGTTTAGGGCAAGAGGGGCGCATGAATACACCGGCCACCAAGGTCAATAATTGGCAATGGCGGCTAAAAAGTAATGCCTTGACGTCGAAGTTAAGCCGAAGAATCGCCGGGATCACGAAAAAAACAGGCAGGTCAAATACTTAAATTTTCCAGATGAGGTCAATCATGAATAAACAACAGTCTACCTTGGTGATTTTGTTGGTTTTAGTCGGACTGATAGCAGGCGTGAAGGTTTTATGGGCGCCCAAGAAAGCAGTAACAGAGGTCAACGTGCTAATGGCCAGGGCCAAAGGCAATCCACAGGCCCGTGTTAAAATCGTGGAATTTATTGATTTTCAATGTCCGGCTTGCGCCTATGGCGTAAAATTCTTGAAGTCTTTTTTTGACCAGCACCCTCAGGACATTTATTTGCAGGTGAGGTATTTTCCCCTGACAAACATGCACCACCATGCCATGATCAGCGCGCTTTACAGCGAGTGTGCTGCACGTCAGGGAAAATTTTGGGCGCTGGATGACCTGATGATACCTCAGCAAGCCCAATGGGCGCAATTGATCAACCCTGAACCGGTTTTTCAGTCGATGGCAGCCCAGGCCGGGATGGACATCAACCAGCTAAACGCCTGCCTGGCTTCTGATGATGCACGAAAAGTGATCAATGATGAGAAGTCTACGGGCCAGTCCTTGGGAATCACATCAACACCAACTTATTTTATCAATAATAAAATGGTGGTAGGGACAAAATCCCTGGAAGATGAGTTAAAAACATATTTCCCTGGCGCTTAATAAAGGGACTCCTTATGTGGTTTCTTCTCCGTATCACCATCGGCAGTATTTTTTTAATTTCCAGTTTAGGGAAATTATTGTCGCCTTATCAGAATTTCTTGTACGTGGTCCAAGCCTACCAGCTTTTGCCTTCGTGGGCTGAAGTCCTGGTCGCCCAGGTTTTTCCGTGGATAGAATTGATCGTTGGGGTCTTTGTCCTTTTAGGCCTGTGGACGTCATGGGCTTTAAGAGGGGCATTGATATTATTTAGTATTTTTGTGGGAGTAGTGGGTCAAGCACTAGTAAGAAATCTTCCATTGGAGAATTGCGGCTGTTTTGGCAGCTGGGTCCATTTAAAACCGCAGGTGGTCATCTTGATGGACAGTTTAAGTCTATTGTTAACATTTATATTGTTGCGTAACCTTTCCCGCGCCAAAAAATTCAGTCTCGATTCTTGTTTCGACCAGGTATGAAACAAATTATTCTTTTATTGATGGTGCTTATGGTTTTTTCTGCTGAATCAAGGGGGGATAATGTTAAAGGGCCGAATGTGGCCGGCGGATTTTACAGTGCTGATCCCAAGGAATTGTCTGATTCTATTGACTATTTTGAACAAGCGGCCGGCCAAGTGCCGGCTGACCGAAAAGTAGAAATAGCCATTACCCCGCATGCCGGGTATCCATATTCCGGACCTGTTGCTGCGTATACTTTCAAGGCCATTGCCCGCAACCATTATAAAACAGTGGTGATCATCGGCCCCAGCCATTTTTACCCTTTTGAGGGCATTTCCATCTGGCCCAAAGGAGGGTTTAAAACGCCCCTGGGGGTCTTCCCTGTCGATGATGATTTTGCCCAGGTCCTGTTGAAAGAAAACCCCAGGTTCCAATATTTGCCGCAGGTCTTTGAGCGTGAGCATGCCATTGAAGTCGAACTTCCATTTTTGCAAAAGACTTTTGACAACATTAAGATTGTGCCTATTTTGATGGGCGACCCAGACCCGCGAGTCTGCGGGGACCTGGCCGTGGCGTTGGACAAGCTCATAGGCCGGCGGGATGACGTTCTGGTTTTGATTTCTTCAGACATGTCGCATTATTATACCTATGATGTGGCCAATAGCATGGATGGTGTCACGTTAAAAGCTATCCAAGAAATGGATCCGGAGAAGTTTTTTAAAGGATGCATCAGCCGCAAAATGGAAATGTGTGGTTTTATGCCAGTAACTACTGCTTTAATGTATGCAAATCTACGTGGGATCAAGCATGTGGAAGTCTTGAAGCATGCCAATTCCGGGGACACTTCGGGGGACAAAACCAGGGTCGTTGGATATTCATCGGTGATTTTTTATTCAGATTTTTTGGACGCAAGCGCATCACAGGAGAAGGGAATCATAGCGTTAAGCGCGGCTGAAAAAAGGGAACTTTTAGAAATTGCCCGCAGCAGCATTGAGGCTTTTGTTAAAACCGGCAAGGCGCCGGATATCACAGTCAAGGATGCAAGGCTCAATGAAATTGAAGGGGCTTTTGTCACCATCCGTAAGCACGGGGCCCTGCGCGGCTGCATTGGTAATATCATTGGTCAAGGGCCTTTATATGAAACTGTGCGCAGCATGGCCGTGGCCGCAGCGTCCCAGGACCCGCGTTTCACTCCCTTGACAGCGGTGGAATTAAAAGATATCGACCTTGAAATTTCTGTCCTCTCCCAACCCCACCGTGTTAAAGACGCCTCAGAAATTCAATTGGGAAAGGATGGAGTCATTGTTAATAACGGCAATCATCAGGGCATTTTCCTGCCGCAGGTGGCGGACGAGACGGGATGGAGCAAGGAGGAATTCCTATCGCAACTCTGCAGTCAAAAAGCAGGTTTGCCACCGGACGCCTGGAAGGACCCTAACACAGCCCTGTATGTTTTTACCGCCGACGTTTTTGCAGAAAAGTAAAGATTGACCGATAATGATCATCCAATTCCGTAATAAATTGATCTCCATTTTTGTCATCATATGGCTCATGGTTTTTTATTATGAATCCACGTGTTATTACTATTTGCAGCCGTTATTTAAGCGTGAATTGCCCCGGATGAAATTTCTTTTTCCGCCGGCAGGGTGGATCATGTTTTATAATATTGGAGATAATTTTGGCTACGCGGAAATTTATGGCGTTAAAGACGGCAATCCTCAACCCATTGATCCCCATCAAATTTTATTAACCCGATCCATCGGCTATGATAATATAAACCGAAACGCATTAATCACGGTGCTTAATCCGAGCATGGCCGATTCATTTTGCCCTTTTTTGAAACGTAAATTCCCATATTTTGAAAAATTCCTGGTCACCTACGTCGAGTACCCGCACCTGACCGAACAACCTTTTGAAAGGACACAGACAGAGGTATATACATGCGGGGATTAGATTTTTAAATAACCATATGAAGAATATTTGGGACATCCTTTTTTTAGAAGAACGGCCGTCGATCGGGCTGTCTTTTTTCCGGATTTTTGTGGCCTTGACTGTCGGGCTGCATGTCATCCCATCATTTTTTCATTTGGATGATAATTATTTTTCTACGGCATTTAAGACTTTTAATACTGATTTCTTCCCTTCGTTTTTTATCGCTTGGGTGCAAAAAAGCCCTGATGGTTTAGTTGTTTTTTTTGTTTGGGCTTTCTGTCTTGCCTGGTTTTGCTTTTTCATTGGGTTGTTTTCCCAGGTCAGCTGCATTTTAATGACAGGCTGCTGTTATTATTTTTACGCGCTGAATTGTTTTCATATCGGTACCCTTTCATGGGACATTTTGCTGGTGACCTTGTTTTTGATGTGTGTGACGCCCTATCATGGGGATTATTTTTCCATTGATGCCTTGCGTCGGGGGGACATTGAGGCCTGGCGGCGGACGAGGCCTTTTTTTATCCAGCGACTATTGCAGCTGCAGACAGCATCCACGTTTTTTTTCGCTGCCCTTTATAAGATCACGGGAGAAGGAAACTGGGTCACAGGTAATCCCATTTATTATTTGATGAACTACCCAGCACCCGGCGTGACCAAGCATTTTCTTTTAAAAGAATGGATGGCCATGCACCCGCATTTTTGCTATGTGGTTGGGACCATGATAGTCGCGTCAGAATTGTCGCTCCCATTCCTGCTTTTTGTCCCTAAAACGAGGCGGGCGGCCATTGTGCTGGGGCTTTTTTTTCACGTCATTCTCATCCTGACCCTGGATGTCCCTGCAATTTTTTTATTTTTGTTCCCCGCGCAGATGATGCTGTTTATCCATCCGCAAAGAATAATGGACTGGATCATGGCCAGGCGGCGTATTAACGCCCATAGCCCCCGGGCAAAAGTGATTTACGATGGAGAATGCGGTTTCTGCCGTTCAAGTGTAAGGCTGCTGCAGGTGATGGATTTATGGGAGAAGCTCGAATACATCCCAGGCCCCAAGGGCATGAGTGAAATGCGCCTTGATTTTCCTGACGGCAAGGGTTATGGCGGATTTTTTGCTTTCCGGCGGATTGTGTGGATTTGTCCCATGCTTTATCCAATGATACCGGTGGTTTATTTTCCTGGGGCAGGGATCTTGGGGCCTTTGGCCTACCGGTGGATCGCCCGCAACCGTTCGATATTCCCGGTCTTTCATGTTTGTTCAAATGGGCAGTGTCATCTATGATTTCCACCAGTCAGGTCCCCAAGGTCATTTGGACCCATACGATCTTGATCATCGCTATCGGCCTTTTGGCGCTTTATAGCGCTTCTTTTAATAATAATGTGGTGGGTCTCTCCGTATTTTACGACCAGCTTTCTTGCGCGTTGCTGGGGATATTGCTGATGATTTTATTGGCCCAGGGTGATTATCGCAAATTTTTCGATGTGGCATATTATGTTTACGGGATCAGTGTGGTTTTCTTGATTTTGGTATTGGTCATGGGTCGTCAGGCCTTAGGTGCCACCCGGTGGTTTTCGTTGGCTGGATTTAGCTTTCAGCCTTCTGAATTCAGCAAGCTGGCGGTCATCTTTTTCTTGGGCCGTTATTTTTCACAACGCCGGCCAAGGCTGTCTTTTGATTTTTCTACGTCATTGCACGAAGTTTGGGGGGGCTTGATTTTGCCTTTGATATTGACAGGTGTTTCGATGGCCCTCATTTTTAAGCAACCGGATTTGGGGACCGCCATTTTAATGATGGGTATTTTTCTGGTCATGCTTTATGCCAGCGGGATATCACTCCGGATTTTCGGGGCGCTGGTTGGGATATTGGCATTGTTGATGCCATTGGCTTGGGCATTCTTAAAGCCGTATCAAAAGGACCGGCTGTTGGTTTTTTTAGATCCGAGTCACGACCCTCTGGGTGCAGGGTATACCATTACCCAGTCAAAAATCGCGGTCGGTTCCGGTGAACTTTTAGGCAAGGGTTGGCTTTCCGGCACCCAGAATCAATTGAATTTCCTGCCAGAGAGGCATACAGATTTCATTTTTTCTGTCATCGGTGAGGAATGGGGACTTTTGGGCGGTGTCCTTTTGGTCTATTGTTATGGCGTCATCATTTACTGTGGATTTAAAATTGCCCGTCATAATAAGGACCCTTTCGGGCAATTAGTGGCTGTTGGCATTGTCAGTATTTTGGCCATGCAGGTGGTGGTCAATATTGGCATGGTCATGGGGCTTTTACCAGTGGTGGGGATCACCCTGCCTTTAATCAGTTATGGCCGCACTTCTTTCATGGTTTTTGCCGTTTTATTTGGATTTTTATTGAATTTGAGTAAAAAAAGGACTATTTTTTGAAACCTCACCATTGACCGGCACTCACAGTGGTTCGTCGGTCAACATGACCATGAGTACCAAAAACATAAACACGACTGGACAATTCAGGGTGGAATCGGTATAGTAAAAAAGACAGGATTTCGCAACGTTAAAAAAATACAGGTGCTTCATGAAACATTTCCGTAAAACAGTCAATAAGCAGTTGGGTGAAATCTTAGTTGAGCGCGGTGTGCTGTCCCGTTCAAAATTGGAAGAAGTATTGGCCTTTCAAAAAGAAAAAGGTGTTTTATTTGGTGAAGCCATAGTCCAGATGAAATTGGGGACTGAAGAGGACGTGGTGCAGGCCCTGACTTGTCAATATGGGTTTCCTTACCTTCCGTTGGCCAATTACGAAATTGCCCCCGAGGTGGTCGCAACAGTACCTCAAAACGTATGTAAGCAGTATTGCCTGGTGCCCATTGATAAAATCGGCCGCAGTTTGACCTTGGCCATGGCCAATCCTTTAAATGTCCAGGCATTGGAAGATGTTGAAAAACTGACCGACTGCTCGGTGCAGGCATTTGTTAGTACAGCGACGGAAATTAACAATGCCATCGATCGTTATTACGAAACGCGCTGATGATGTTCCCTGTTGCAAACGATGGTGAGTGCCCGGAGATCGCATTCGGTTTCATCAGGTTGATTGATTGCGTATGGTAAAAGACACCCTTAAAGAAATTCTTTTGCGTGACGCGCTCATAAGTCCTGAAGACCTCGACCGCGCCATTGAAAAACAGGAAAGGTCCGGCGGTGAATTAAGCCGTATTCTCCTGAGCCTTAAATTGATTGCCGAAGACCAGTTAAGTGTTGTCTTAAGTGAAGCCCTGCAATTGCCTTTGATCAATTTAAATTTATTCAGGATTGACCCGTCCCTTTTAAAATTGATCCCTAAAGAAACAGCCGAGAAATCTCTTTTGGTCCCAATCTCCAAGCTCAATGACCAGTTGACCATTGCCATGGTCGATCCGCTGGACATATTGACTATCGACAACATCAAAGCCATGACTTCTATGAGTGTAAGTGTGGTTTTGGCCAGGCCTAAGGAAATGCGGGCCGCCCTTGAGCGGTATTACGCGCGAAATAATTCATCGGACCTTGAAGAGATCTTTCAGGACATTAAAGACACGAAAGAGGCGGAACGGCTGGAGTTGGTCAAAGATAGTCCGCAACCTGATAAGAGGGTCATCGAAGATATCAGCCAAGAGGCCCCGATCATCACGCTGATAAACACAATCATCCAACAAGCGGTGGCTGCCAAGGCCAGCGATGTATTCATCGAGCCTATGGAAAAATGCCTGCGCATCCGTTATCGCGTCGACGGATTTATCCGGGAAATCGACCGCATGCCCAAAGACCTGCATTTCCCGCTCATCTCCAGGGTCAAGGTCATTTCAAGCCTGGATATTGCTGAACACCGTCTTCCTCAGGATGGAAGGTTCCGGATCGTGACCAGCCAGAACCAAGAGGTGGATTTCCGCGTCAGTGTATTGCCTACGGCGATGGGAGAGAAAATTGTATTGCGTATTTTGGACAAAAACCAGGAAATGGCGGACATTGATAAATTGGGTTTCGAGCCTGACTCCCTGGAAAGATTAAAAGAGTGCTGCCATAGGCCCCATGGCATGATCTTGGCGTGCGGCCCTACCGGTAGCGGCAAGACCACCACGCTATATGCGGTCCTTAAATTTATTGATTCTCCCGGGAGAAACATTGTCACCGTTGAGGACCCGGTGGAATTTCAGATGAAAGGGTTTAACCAGGTCAACATCCGCACCGAATTCGGCCTGTCTTTTCCGGCAGCCTTGCGTTCCATTCTTCGTCAGGACCCGGATGTGATCCTTATCGGTGAGATCAGGGACTCTGAAACCATGGATATAGCGGTCAAGGCGGCATTGACAGGGCACTTGGTGGTCTCTTCCCTGCACACCACAACAGGGCCTGGTTCCATCACCCGCATGATCAATATGGGTGTTGAACCGTTTTTGATCACCTCCTCGGTGGTGGCTATTGTGGCCCAGCGCCTGGTGCGGCGGGTTTGCCAGAAATGCCGTGAACTTTACACTGTATCTGATGAGGTGATCAAAGAATTTCATCTCGATAAATTAATACCTGATCATAAGTGGCAGTTTTACAAACCAAAGGGTTGCGGAAAATGCCTGAATACGGGCTATAAAGGGCGGGTCGGCATTACAGAAACGCTGGTCTTAAGCAATAAAATCAAAGAATTGATTTTGGTTTCAAGTTCAGAAGCAGACATCAAGAACGCGGCGCGCTCCCAAGGCATGAAAACGATGCGCGAAGATGCCGTCATCAAAGCTTCCCAGGGACTGACGACTTTAGAAGAAGTGATCCGATTAACGGCACCCGACTAATGATACGATCCGATCCACCACAGGTGAGACCGATGGACACGACGCAAGAACGGATTTTAAAAACGCTCAAAGAACTGCCGAATGTAAATCCGGGGGACATTGACGCCCTCGTTGACATCCAGCAGGACAGAAACATAAGTTTGGTCAGGGCCCTGCTTAAACAAGGGATCATTTCCGAACAGGATTTGCTGGTCCTTTTAATGCGTGAGCTCCACGTGCCTTCCATTGACCTGACCAAATACCGCTTTGACGAGCGTCTTAAAAGCGTCATTGGGGAAAAGACCGCGCGTCAGTATATGGTGATGCCGATATCGATGCTTGGACAGACACTGACACTTGCGATCGCTGATCCTTTAAATGTGTTTGTCCTGGATGATTTGCGTAATGTGACAGGCAAGGAAATTGAGATCGTGCTTGCCTCTGAAAGCCAGATCGCTGTGGTCATCGATCATTTTTATAACTCGACCCCTGTGCCTATGGCCCAAGCAGGCTTGAATATGGAGGGCAAGGGAATCGAGATTTTGCAGGCCAAAGACGACAGCCCGCAAGAACAAGAGGAGTTGTTGTCTGTCGAGGAAGGCCCGGTCATCCGCATTGTTAATCTGGTCATTAAAGAAGCGCTCCGGCAAAGGGCTTCTGATATCCATATCGAGCCTCAAGAGCAAGGCATGCGCGTGAGGTTTCGTATCGACGGCATATTGCAGGACATATTGACTATCCCCAAGGAAAGTAAAAACGCGGTGGGAGTACGGATCAAGCTTATGGCGAAGCTTGATATTACAAACACCCAGACCCCGCAGGACGGTCGATTCAAAATGAAGGTGGGCCGCCAGGAAGTCGATTTCCGTGTGTCCATGCTCCCGACCACCTTTGGCCAGAAAATAGTGATGCGCGTACTGGACAAGAACAATCTCTCGGTGGGTCTTTCTAAATTAGGGTTTTCAAAGAATTCGCAATGCCTCCTGGAGGAGTCCATCCATAAGCCTTACGGGATGATCCTTGTTACTGGTCCTACTGGCAGTGGTAAATCAACGACCTTGTATTCTTTGATATCCAAGTTAAATACACCGGAGAGGAACATAATCACCATCGAAGAACCGGTGGAATACCTGGTGGATGGCTTGACTCAGATTGAAGTCAAATCAGACATAGGTCTCAATTTTGCGATGGGGCTGCGGGCTGTTTTACGGCAATCACCGGATGTGGTGATGGTGGGTGAAATCCGGGACACGGAAACGGCGGACATCGCGATCAAAGCCTCGCTTACAGGTCAGTTGGTCCTTTCGACATTGCATACGAACAGCGCGTCAGGGGCCGTGACCCGTCTGGTGGATATGGGCCTCGAGCCTTTTTTAGTGGCCTCGAGCCTGGTTTTAGTCTGTGCCCAACGGTTGTGCCGGCGCATCTGTGATTCTTGCAAAAGCCCTGTGGACATCAAACCTGAAATGTTAAGGAAAATCCAGCACAGACTCAAGACCGATACTGTCTTATATGAAGGCAAGGGCTGTGAACTCTGCCGTGGCACCGGTTATAAGGGTCGCATAGGGGTCACTGAAGTCCTGCAGGTTGATGATCATATCCGTGACATGTTGTTGAAAAGAAACACATCCATTGAAATAACCCGCTATGCCCAGAAAAATCAAGGGATGAAATTGCTTTTTGATGATGTCGTTGATAAAATGTGCGCGGGAGAAACTACATTGACAGAGGTCTTTCGTGTGGCTTCTGAAGATGAATAATAGAGTGAATCCCCCCTCTTTTGTATAAAGAGGGGGTCAGGGGGAGTTCTTATGGATGCTTACAAAGTTTTGTTAGGAGAAATCTTGATCCAACGCAAAAGGATCACCCGTGAGCAATTGGAGAGCGCGCTTGGTGTGCAGAAGGAAAAAGGTGGTTTTATTGGTGAAATTCTTGTGAAAATGGGGGTCCTCGATGAAAGGGACATTGTGGTAGCTTTAGTCATTCAATGCGGACTTCCGTATATTGCTGTCAATAAATACACCATCGATCCGCAGATTGTGCGTCTGATCCCCAAAGAGGTGGCCCAAAAAGAAAATGTGATTGCCTTGGATCGCATCGGTGAAATTTTAAGCGTGGTGATGGTCAATCCTTTGACGGATGATAAAAAACATTATTTAGAATCACTGACCAAATGCAGGGTTGCGACTTTTATTTCTACCAAAACGGAAATTGAAGAAGCCATCGCGCGGAACTATTGAATTTTTATAGGGGTGTGGCCATATGCCTACGTACACATATTCTGCCCGTGATCAGGAGGGCAAAAACGTCGCCGGCAGGATTTCTGCGGAAAGTGAATCAATGATTGTTGCTGAGCTTCGCAAGCGTAATTTGATCATATTAGGCATTTCAGAGGAAAAGGAATCGGTTTTTAAAAAAAGCAGTTCTAAACCAAAGGGTGGGAAAAAGGTCAAGCCGGAAGACCTGGTCATTTTTACCCGCCAGTTCGCGACCATGGTGGACGCGGGCATACCTATTTTGCAGTCTTTGGAAGCATTGAGTGAACAAACTGTCAACCCTGATTTTAAGGCCGCGCTAAATACTATCCGTGAAGACATACAGGTAGGCAGCAGTCTTTCCAGTGCTTTTGAAAAGCAGTCTAAAATATTTGATAAGTTGTATGTGAACATGATCCGTGTCGGGGAAAGCGGCGGCATATTGACCACCATCCTTGAACGTGTGGCGATGTATTTGGAAAAAAGCGAACGTCTCCGTCAAAAAGTACAGGGCGCAATGATTTATCCATCAGTTGTTGTCACCATGGCGATGCTGATCACCGTTGGACTGCTCGTCAAAGTCGTTCCTACTTTTTCACAGATTTACTCATCATTGGGGCAAAAATTGCCAGTCATGACCCAGATGTTGATTGATTTTAGTAATTTACTCCAACATGATCTCATATTCCTGTTGGCTGGCGGGGCTGTTTTGGTGTTCCTTTTTAACCAGTACAAAAAGACACCCAAAGGCCATATTCAGGTGGACACTATGCTTTTAAAGCTGCCGATATTTGGAGATTTGATCTGCAAGGTTTCAGTCAGCCGTTTTTGCCGGACGTTCGCCACTTTAAGCCAAAGCGGCGTGCCTATTTTGGAATCTTTAGATATTGTGGGAAAGACGTGCGGCAACAGGGTGATCGAAATCTTGGTCGATGAAATCAAGGTCAGCGTCAAGGAAGGTAATACCATTGCCGAGCCATTATCTAAAAGCACCATTTTTCCTTTGATGGTCACCCGCATGATCTCCATAGGTGAAAAGTCCGGCCAGTTGGAAAAGATGCTATCTAAAGTAGCAGAATTTTATGACGACCAGGTGGACACTGCTGTTGAAGGTCTGACCAAATTGATAGAGCCTTTGATTATAGGGTTCTTAGGGATTGTTGTAGGTTTTATCGTCATAGCTTTGTTTATGCCAATATTAAGTATGACAGCAGCAATGAAATAATATGAGATTATTTTTCTGTTCCTTATTTGCAGTAATGCTCCTGGCAGGCCCGGTTTGGGCCCAAGAGGACGATGTTATGACAGCCACGACTGCCTTGCAGTCGGTATTGTCTAATCTAAAACATAGTGTTGAAAAGCTTGATTTAGATAATGATCAACTGGCTGTCAAAGACAAATATGTCAAACAGCAGGTTTTGCAACTGCAGGAGCAATTGGGGAGGTTTCAGGCCCGGGGTGATGTTTTAAACAAGGCAGCAGATAAACTACAGGATAAAACCCCTCGCCGGTCCCAGCAGATCACCCGGCTTGAAGAAGAAAATTTTGATCTGGATAACCGGACCCAAAAAGCTGAAGCCGGTATTAAATTGATCCAGCAGTCTATGGATGCAGGATATCAGGAAGACCAAAAATTGCTTTTGCAATTAAAAGAAATGACAAGTTTCTCGCCCCAGCCCCTGAAGGCCAAAATTCCTGAGTCCCAAGAAACGGTGCACCGTCAAAAAGAAAAATTAAGGTTGATGAAGATGATCTATGATAGCCAGCAGCGGCAAGAGTCGCTGCATCAAGCGATCTTGGATTTTCAAAAAAACACCCCTTTGCAGCCTGCGGCCAGTGCTTTGGCGCATCAGCAGCTTTTAAAAGAGCAGATCAAAGACCTGGAAACTCAATTGGCCGCATATCCATCGGCTAAATCTGGATTGAGGGAACAAACAGCAGGGCCTCAAAGTGAGGGGGTCTTTTGGGGCGGTACCCAGTTGCATCAGATGGAGCTGGAATTGAAAACATTGGAACGGAATTATTTGCAGCTTAAACATTTGATGGGGCAAATGAGCAAAAAAGCCCAAATTTCCCGGATGACGCTCAGTGAGCATGTTGAAGAGGAGAAACTACAAGGCAGTATTGATGATTTGACCCGCCAGGGCAAGGCGCTCATGGCTGATTTAGATGATCTGCGTTCCCAAATGGTAGATCTAGACAAACGCAAGACCCACCTGGAAGCGATGGTCAAGAAGTACCATCAGTAATGGTAGCGAAGCTGGGCGATGAAAAGATTATTCTTATCGGCTTTATAAACGATCCGATGTTCGTCATTAATGCGGCGGGACCAATAGCCTGAAAGTCCGTGCTTCAAGGGTTCGGGTTTACCTATCCCCGTGTGGGGATCACGGATGATTTCCTTAATTAGCAGATTTATTCTTTGTGTGATTTTTTTATCGTTGTTTTGCCAGTAGGTATAGTCTTCCCATGCGTGGTCTGAAAAAACCAAATTCAATTTCATATTTTTTTGGTTTTCCCCTTGCCTGTCTCAAGTTGTTTGATGGATTCAAGCAATCTTCGTGTATTTTTAGGGCTGCGAGATAGATAAGCGGTTTCCTGCAAGCCTTCATAATCTTCCAATGACAGAATGACGACCGAGTTATCATTTTTGTTCGTGACAATGACCGGGTTATGGTCAGCGCAGGCATTTCTCATTGTCTCGGCCAAATGTTGCCGGGCGTAACTATAAGTGATGGATACCATCGTTTTCCCTTTCTTAAATTTTATTTGTGAATGATTCTATAGATGTCAACCACCCCTATTCATATTGTACAATATACTGTACAATTGTCAAGGAAAAAATAGCGCCTATCCCTATTTATTCGCAGCTTGGAAAAGATGGTCCAAAAGCAGTAAAAGCGTTGCCTGTCGCGTGATTTTTTCAATAATTCTTATCGGATTTATGAAGGGCATTGTTTTATATTCCAAAGCCAGTTATTGGGATGATTAGAGCAGGCATCAGTCGAAGTCCCAAGCCCATTGGTCATCGTGCAGATTTCATTACTGATATCACCGACCCCTTTGCTATCGCATCGGGAATAAATAGTTGAGTTGGCGTCAATATTAAAATTATTAAGAGATTGTGCCAAGGAAGTTCCTCCTAGGATAAATACACACTGTATATCATTAAAGTCATGGTCAGGGTTCCAACCCTTGCAATCATCGTATCTGAATATCCATTGATTGGACCCCGGAACATGAAAGGTCGCGGTATTTGTAAGTTTTGATTGGTCTTTATTGGGGTCTGGGCTATAGGGGCATCCGAGGGTGCCATTAGAGTTGTAGGCAATGCCATATGCTGCGACAGGTGGGCTTAGGGAACCTGATTTTGCTCCTATAATCAGCGTATTGTTATTGAATACCAAGGAAGTGCCATCGGCGAATGTAACATTCATTAGATCAGTATAACCTGCCGAAGGATTGCAGTAGACACTATAACTTGGTATGCAAGCGTTTTGAGCGAGAGTGTTTTGATCAGCGGCGTTAAGAGAGCTTGCTCCTTGGACTGTACAATACGCTTGACATTTTGCCCCAGTACAAGCTGCCGCATTGGCCACATAGGTGATGGGGTAGTCTTGATCCAGAGAGCTTGTTTGCGATTGCGGACAATAGGCAGCAGCGGGGGTCTTGTCCAATAAAGTAAGATTTCCCAGGCAAGCAGGTGTGGGCGGTAGGGGGCATGATGGATCTTGGGCACAATTAATATAAATAGTAGAACCGCATTGATGGGAGTGGATTTTATAACCAATGGGACAATTGGCAGCTTGGGAGCAAAGAATATTGTTTATAAAACTTTCTCCATTACATTCTGGGGGTACAGTACCCACCCCTGTCCCACAGCCAAGCACCCCATCAGTACAACAACTTGGATCAGGCACGCAAGTTGAAGCGTTCGCTGCGAGATTGCAGGTCGGGTCTTTCGCTGGATCGCATGTGGAGGGGGTCACCACTGGGTTACAACCCTGCGGGGTACAGAAATTATCCACTTCGCGGGTATTAGGTGGGCAGGATGCGCCGGTTTGTGAGTTTCCGCAAGTGGCTGCAGGTACCTTCGTGCAATGGCAATTTATATCTATAGGCGGTATAGCCCCAACAGGCGCCTGAGTTAGGTGTTCCGTAATAGAATCCTGGACCCCATCATCCCACAATTTGAAATGGGCGTTGACCGAGCGCAGGACATACGGACCCATAAAGACAACCCATAAAATAACAAGGATGGCA
>CAYZLU010000009.1:0-2041 GCA_964479285.1 uncultured Planctomycetales bacterium
TTCGATCGTAGATCAATGGCAAGTTGAGGGGATACCTGCCTTTGCAATAGCTATCATGACCAGTATCGCAGCTTTTAACCAACGATTTTCCCCCATCTTTGGCTGGCTAAAACAAAGATCGTTGTGGTTGTTACTCGGAGTCATTTTGATTGCTCCTAAGATAGTTGGGCATCTAAGTTTTTTATCTTGGTTGCATGTAGGCGGCATACAGATGTTCGGCCTTTACTATTCGACTTATTGGGACAATATCATAGGATGGGTTCGGTTTATAATCACTATTAATATAGTATTGCTGGCCTTGGGTTATGCGTTTAAATCGAAAGTACCAATGACCTTTGAGCGATGGATGTTTATTAATGGGTTTTTGACCGGCATCGTTTGTATTTTATATAATGATGTCAATCATGTTTTCTTTTCTAAATATATCTATCTTCCCACGTTAATGATGCTTATTGGTCTTAGCGGTATTATAGAAGGTTTTTTTATGAAGACATCACTAAGGGTATGCATGTTGGCTGTTTATGTGATTATCAACA
The DNA here is from genome assembly GCA_964479285.1 of uncultured Planctomycetales bacterium. Taxonomy (GTDB): domain Bacteria; phylum Omnitrophota; class Gorgyraeia; order Zapsychrales; family Fredricksoniimonadaceae; genus JABDGZ01. The sequence goes on from CAYZLU010000009.1 coordinate 537, forward strand.
TAGGTGCTTCGTGGGCCAACACCTTTGAACATAATAACCCAAAGGAAGCCATACGTTGGCTTAATGAACATATGACCCAAGAGGATATTTTATTAACATTTAATGCATATTCGACCCTTCAATATATGGGCGGCCAAGAATTATTACCAATGACATACCGGATTTCGGATTCGATGGATAATACGCATATTATAGATCTTGGAAAATATATTATTTCTCACCCAGGGGCAAGGATTTTCTATTTTTATTTAGATGGTTACGCTTTTCGCACATGGCTTTGTAAAATAACATTAGGAAGAGATCGGTACCCTGCCATTGACCTGTGGTCGTATTTAAAAATTCGGATCCCATCTACCCCTGTTGTTCCCGGCTTAAGGCAAGGTGGACTGGTGGAATTTGATCGTGCTGTTTTATTAAACGGTCTCGATCAATTGTTGAGACAGGGCTATTCTCATATGGACTATAGAATGATAAAATTTCTAATTTATAAATTTTAAATGAAAATCATTTTCTTTGGATTAGGCTCAATCGGACAGAGGCATGCGCGTCTATTGATCAAGGGCGGTGGGCATGAGCTTTTTGCTTTTCGCACCAATCAGGGCGATGCTCCAGACCCGGATTTTCCTGTCCATGTGTTGAATTCTTGGGGCCAAATTGAGGCTGTAAAGCCTCAAGCGGCTTTCATTACAAACCCCACGTCGATGCATATCACGACCGCCATAGAATGTGCCAAACGCGGCATGGCTTTGTTTATGGAAAAACCATTGGGGAGCAGTGAAGAAGGGTTGGATGAATTATTAGGCATAGTCCAAAAAAAACAAGTAGTGACCTATGTGGCCTATTGTTTACGGTTCCATCCCGTCATCCTTCATCTAAAAGCTGTCTTGGACAAAGAGCCATGCTGCCATATGCGCGTTGAAGTGGCGTCTTTCCTGCCGACGTGGCGCCCAGGCCGTGACCACAAAAAAAGCTATTCTTCCCGGCGCAATCTTGGCGGGGGCATCGTTTTTGATCTGTCCCATGAGATGGATTATGTGGATTTTCTTTTGGGGCAGGTAGAGAGCATTGAAGGTGTCTGTGCCCGCCGGTCTGATGTTACGGTAGATTCAGAAGATTGCGCGGACATGCATATTGCTGCTGCCAGGGGATTTGCCAGTGTGCATTTAAGTTTCTTAAGTCACCTCAACCAACGGCGCATCACTATTTATTTTCCAGACCGTACAGTGGTGGCAGACTTAATCAACAACACTGTTGTGGTGTATAAGTACAATGTTTTGTCCGAGCAAGTAGATTTACCTATAGAACGTGATGAACTATATGGCAGGCAGTTGGATTTTTTTATGGGTAATGTCCATAACCCAGATATGATGAATAGTATCAGGCGAGCCAGTGATTTGTTTAGAAAAATTTGCCAATTTAAAGAGAAATGTCATGTCCCCTAATATTCTTTTGACCATCGGTGCCCGGGGAGGATCTAAAGGCGTCAAGGGTAAAAATATACGGCC
>CAYZLU010000009.1:2051-17847 GCA_964479285.1 uncultured Planctomycetales bacterium
TGGGCAAGCCATTGATTGCTCACACTATTGCCCAGGCTTTGCATTGGGGGAAGGCAACGAAGGTGGTGGTGAGTACGGACTCTGAGGAAATTGCCAAGATTGCAAGGCGTTATGGCGCAGAAGTTCCTTTTATGCGTCCATCCCATATGGCCACGGACAAGGCCGGTAAATTTCCTGTGACCGTGCATACGCTCAAAACTTGCGAAAAGATTTATCAGACTAAATTCAACGTGGTGGTTGATTTGGATGCGACTGCACCGGTGCGTACCGTACAGGACTTGGATAATTGTTTGGCCTTATTTCTCAAACACCGGCCAAATAATATTTTTTCAGTGGTACCAGCCCACAAGAACCCTTATTTTAATATGGTGGAATTAAGTCCATCAGGCAGGGTGCGGTTATGCAAACCATTAAAGACCTCCATCAAACGCCGTCAAGATGCTCCGGTTGTTTATGATGTCAACGCATCCATTTACATGTATGATCGTGATTATTTATTAAAAACTAAAAAACTTTCTGTCATCAACCAGCGTTGCATGTTTTATGTAATGAGAGATGAATCAGGTTTTGATATCGACAGGGAAGTTGATTTTAAATTTCTGGAATTCTTGGCCAAGGAGAAAATTATCCAATTATGAAGAACCATGCAGACGTTTTTTCACTTAAGGGCAAGAACATATGGGTGGTAGGTGGTTTAGGGTTATTAGGATTACCCGCGGCCAAGGCCTTGGCCACTTGCGGGGGGCGTGTCATCATTCTAGATATAGACGCACAGAAAGCCAAAACAGCTTTAAGTTGGGCGAAGAAAAATAAATACCGTTTATATTATGAACATTTTGACGCGTGTGATTTAAATGCATTTGAACCTACGATGCAGCGTTTGGCCGAGAAATATGGCCCCATGCATGTTTTGGTCAATATCAGTAACCCCCGCAGCCGTGATTGGACGCAATCGTTGGAAAAAATGACGGTTTCGTATTTAAGAGAAAATATGGACAAACATCTTAATTCGTATTTGTGGATCAGCCGTTGCACGGCTTTATGGATGCGAAAAACAAGGGTCAAAGGTTCCATTATCAATTTTGGTTCGATTTATGGCGTAGTGGCCAATGATTTGACCATTTATGAAGGGACACCGATGTCCGGTGAAATGACATATTGCGCCATCAAGGGCGGGATAGTGAATTTGACCCGCTATTTGGCTTCCTATTTTGGCCGGGATGGGATCAGGGCCAATTGCATTTGCCCAGGGGGTATTTTTGAAGATCAACATCCTGCATTTATAAAGAATTACGAACACAAGACCCCTCTCAAAAGAATGGGCGTCCCTCAAGATATTGCCGGCGCGGTGGTGTTTTTGGCCAGTGACGCTTCGTCTTATATCACAGGATCGACACTGATGGTGGATGGAGGTTGGACAGCGGTATGAGTCAACAGAAGTTTATTCCTTTAAGCGAGCCATGCTTGAAGGGGAATTAATGGCGCAATGTCAAAGAATGCCTGGACACCGGCTGGGTCTCTTCGGTGGGAATTTTTGTTGACCAGTTTGAGGGGGCTGTCGCGCGATACACCCATAGAAAGTTCGCGGTGGCCTGTGCCAGCGGAACAGCAGCGTTGCACACGGCCTTGCTGGTGGCAGGGGTGGGCCAAGGGGATGAAGTCATCATGCCCACGTTGACTTTTGCAGCCCCGGCATTCGCTGTGCGCTATACCGGGGCGTGGCCTGTTTTTATTGATGTGGAGCCGCGCCATTGGCAGTTGGACCTGCAGAAAACAGAAGATTTTCTTTCCCAAGAATGTAAATCAGTACGGGGGGTATTGGTCAACCGACGCACAAAGCGACATGTAAAAGCAGTCATACCGGTTCATCTTTTGGGACATTCGGTTGATATGATACCGTTGATGAAATTGGCCAAACGTTATGGCCTCATTGTCATTGAAGATGTGGCGGAAAGCATAGGATCACAGTATCAGGGCAGGAAGACAGGCTTTTTTGGCGACATCGCGTGTTTTAGTTTTAATGGCAATAAAATTATCACTTGTGGCGGGGGAGGGATGTTGGCGATGGATGATCGCCATATGGCACAGCGTGCCCGCCATTTGACCACCCAGGCCAAGGCCGATAGCGTTGAGTACACCCATGACGCCATCGGGTATAATTACCGGCTCACCAATGTCCAGGCCGCGATCGGTCTGGCCCAAATGGAAAAGCTTGATGAGTTTGTTGAGAAGAAACGTGCGATAGCCAAGCGGTACGCCCAGGGGCTGCTTAGGATTGAGGGGGTGGCTTTGCCCCAGGAAGCCCGCGGGAACAAGTCTATTTTTTGGCTTTATACCGTCTTGATTGATGCGAAACGTTACTGTATGGACAGCCGCATGTTAATGAAGAAATTGTCCATGGCGGGGATACAGTCCAGGCCGTTGTGGCAGCCGCTTTATCTGCAGAAAGTTTTCCAAGGGTGCGATGCTTATCAGATCACAGAGGCGGACCGTCTCTACAAGGGTGCGTTAAGCCTGCCATCGTCGTTGACCTTGACGCCTTCACAACAACGAAGGGTCATCGAGCTGGTGAGGCAGGGAGGGCCTGTTGCCCGCTGAGATTTTTTCCCAAGAACACCTTTCCAGGGTCATTTATGTTGAGCGATTGACGCTGCGTTGGCTCTGGGAACATGCATTTCGTTTCATTGATACAACAACAAACAAAAAATTTCAGGTTTTTTTTATCGACCATGGTCATTTCGCGTTGATCGTGGCACAGGGATTGTCCGCCATTTGTCCTGTTACTTTCCGTGAATTCCAGTTCCAATGCACAGAACCCATCGACAAAGACGGAATTTCTATCCGTTTAAAAGTCACTTATAAAGAATTAGCTGCCATGGGTGCCATGATATATCGGGACATCCCGGCCCAACTGAAAGAAGATAAAGGGCTCGCTTTATACTTGATGAAATCCCCGGTGTCTGCCGTTGATGTTTACAGTGATGGTAAATACCTGCTTTTAAGGCAGGCCGTGACACTTGTTAATTTTGTCCGCTGGCATGTTGATCAAATGGGCACATTGAAGGACGGACCGCAACTTTATTTGTTCCAAAGAAGTTTTTTTCCGCAACTGGGTGAATATGCTGAAACCAAGGGCATTACGCTGGGTTTCATGAAACCATACCGGTCCCGGGCTTTTTTTTTGCAGAAGGCAGGCAAGGTGTTTTTTAAATTAAATGGAAAAACTGTCTGGTCTTTGTTGAGGCACGTATTGTCTGGCGTCTTTCGACCTGAGGTCCGTCTTCAACGAGACCTTATCGCTTCTGATGCCAAAATTCTTGTTGAGTCCCGCTGGGAATTTAATATCAGCCACCCGGAGCGCATGTCTGACCTGTTTTTTTTGGAAAACCATGAAGGCATCCGGCCGGAAGATGTGCTCCTGGTATTTAACGGCAGTTTTAATCCAGTCAAGGAAGATAGTTTTAAGGCCATGCGTGAAGCTGGCATTGAGGCGGTGGCTTTGACGCCCCAGTCAAGCCTTGTTTCAGAGGTCCCTGTCTTTTTATGTGATAAAATCAATGCGCGTACTGACAAGCGTCGGCAGCAACCTGGGCTTTGGGACGAAGGTGGCCGATTCGTCGGGGAATACACCCATACGCGCAGTTATTGGGAATCCTTTTTTAAACGTTACAATATCAAGCTTTGGACCAGTTTTTATAAGAATGAACCTGAGCAGATCTCGATATCTGATGCTTTGAGGGCCGTAGGCGGAGTGTCGACCATTTATCAACGTTCCTATGAACCTAACGCAACTATAATAACAGCAGTCAGCAGTGATATTATTTTCAGCTTTTCTAAAATGGAGTATGATATTGAAGTACACAATGGTTCAGAATTTCGTTATCATATTGCCACAGGGTACCTGGGGGATTGCCGGTTTGGGCATTTAAAGCAGGGTGCGGGGCAATTGCGAGAACGTTTGGGCCGATCTGGAGCCAAGCACATCATTGCGTATTTTGATGAAATCACGATTGATGATGGCCGTTGGTTTTTTGACCATCATTTTATACAAAGAAATTATGCATTTTGGTTAGAAAGATTATTGGCCAATCCTGGCCTGGGGCTTATTTTTAAACCAAAATCTTCAAATACATTGCGTCGAAGGCTTGGTAAAGAGGTGGCCGGGCTTTTAAGCGCAGCTGAAGAAACCGGCCGTTGTTATGTTTTTGAGGAAACAGGGATTTTTAGTCTTTTTTCACCAGCGGCCGCCTCTTTGGCCAGTGATATAGCGATCCACGAGAATTTTTCTGCCGGTACCGCGGGTCTTGAGTCGGCGTTGGCTGGGACAAGGACGATACTGATGGATTTTGAAGGTTGGCCTTTGAGTCCATTGTACAAGCTTGGAGACGAGGTGGTCTTTAAGGACTGGGAGAGTGTTTGGGTAGCGTGTCAAGAATACTTTAACAGTCCAGCAAGCCGTCCACGGCTGGGGGATTGGTCAGCGATGATTGATGAATTAGACCCATTTCATGATGGGCTCGCGGCCCATCGAATGAGCGGGTATCTTAAAGAAGTCCTGGAAGGGTTACGGCAGTCCCAAGCCCCGTCTGATGTGATGGACAGGGCATCTGAGAATTATGCCCGCCGTTGGGGAAAAGATATGGTTCGACGGGGCCCAAGTAAATAATTTTGGCGTGCTTGCAATAAATCTGATAAGATTATTGTCCAATTAAAGGAGGAGTAGCAGATGAACATGGATATTTTTGAAGATTTGTTTGTTTTGGAGATCGCCAACAACCATTGGGGAGGCGTCAAGAGGGGCCTGAAAATAATAAATGAATTTGGTAAAACGGTGAAGTCAAACAATATCAGGGCGGCCCTGAAGCTCCAATTTAGAGATGTGGACAATTTCATCCATAAAGATTTTATGGACAAGACAGACATCAGGTATATCAAGAAGACACTTGATACAAAGATGACAAAAGAGAGCTTTGAGGAATTGGTCGCTGCCATCAGAAAAAGCGGGTGCATTTCTATGGCAACACCCTTTGATGAAAAATCAGTGGAATGGTGTGTTGATCTGGGGATCCAAATTATCAAAATCGCCAGCTCGGACATGAACGATTGGTCTTTAATAGAGAAAATAGCGACGACCAAGAAACCTGTCATCTTTTCGACCGGCGGGGCCTCATTGAAAGATATTGATAATCTGGTGCTCTTTTTAGAACAAAAAACCATTCCCTTTGCCTTGAACCATTGCGTTTCCTTATATCCCACGGAAGACCATGATTTGCAGTTAAACCAGATTGATTTTTTAAAAAACAGGTACCCGGGGCATGTCATCGGCCTGTCAACGCATGAATACCGGGATTTGACATATTCCATCATGATGGCTTATGCCAAAGGGGCCCGGACTTTCGAAAGGCATATCGATATAAATGCGGATGGAAGGCCGGTATCCTCCTATTGTTCGGTGCCCGAGCAGGTAGACACATGGTTTAAGGCCTGGCATAAGGCAAAAGATATGTGCGGGTCAAGCAGCCATCAGAGGCGAAAACCGTCCCAGGAAGAAACCAAATATCTTAATGCTCTCGTCCGGGGGGTGTATGCCAAGAGGGACCTTCCCGCGGGCCACGCCCTGGCTGAAAATGATGTCTACCTGGCAATCCCCTTGCAAAAAGGCCAAATATCCTGCCGGGAACTTATGCACGGTGAGGTGCTCTTAAAACCATGCGCCAAAGACCAGCCGGTGATGATTGATGCCATTGATAGTCCATATGCCAACCATGAAGATTTAAAGAACATGATATTTGATAGAGGAATTTAAGAAGATAAAAAAGACAGGGTGATGGCACAGATTTTTGCGATAAAGGACATTAAAGGGTTTATCGAGCAGCCTTCTTTTCGGAAATATGCCAGCCGTGTTGATGATTCAGTCTGCATAGTCCTCTCGTCCATGGAAGGACTGGACAATCTCATAAGTAGTGGGATTACCAAAGCCATTTCTTTCCCAACCGTGACGGAGAATGAGCGCAGGGCATTTATACACGAGTATACAGGATTTATTGCTTCCCTTAATTCTTCCTTTAAAGACAAATTTCTCTGGTGGGCCACGGATATTTCATCCAAGAACAGGTACGTCTCCCCCCTGCCAGATCTTATAGAAGAGCTCCTGGAGATTGAAAGGGGACTTCAAGTTTCTGGGGGGGGACCATTATTGATTGTGGCCCCCTCCATCGGTATTTATGGCGCATTGCGTAAGGCCATGGATAAATACGGACGAAAGCTTCTTTGGCCGGATGGACAGGAGAAGGTGTTTCAGAAGATCATTACCGGTGCCACAGCGTGTTTTTTGAGGCTTGTTTGGCGTGCCGTGCGTTTTTATACCAGGGCCTTTTGGGCCCGTGTCGTCCTTCGGCAATATTCCCATCGTTGGGTTTCCCCGCAGAAGGAATTTTATGTTATTAAGACTTTTTCTTACCCGAGCTCCTGGGACAGTAAGGGCGATTACACAGACGCATTTTTTGGCCGCTTGCCGCGCATTTTGTCGAAAGACAGAAATGTCCTTATTTTAAGTTACCACTGGCAAGGATACCAAGAATTTATCAAACACATTTTTCGTGAAGAGGCGCTGGCCATTTTCCCCGTTGAATTTTTTCTTAAAGGGGGAGATATTTTCCGGGCTGTTTTTAGGATCCTGGCATTTCGCCTGCCACTGCCGGATGAGGTCTATTTTCGAGGTTTAGATGTCGTTGATATCCTTCGTTTTGAATTGGCCAGGACCATCAATGGGGTCCAGGTCTTTCAGCTCCTTCATTATGATGCGATGCGTAACATGTTCAAAAGATTGCGCGTGGGGACTTTTCTTTTTACCTTTGAGAACAACCCGTGGGAGCGGATGTGCATGATGGCCTGCCGTGATCACAGCCCATGGACGAAGGTAATAGGTTACCAGCATTCGGTCGTCCCGGAAGCTGCTTTAAATATGTTTGTCCATCCTCTAGAGAAAGACACGGTCCCCCTTCCTTTCAGGCTTTTGACAACGGGGCAAATTCCTAAGAATATTTTAGAATATTACGGTAATTATGGCCTTGTATCTGTCGAGAGTGCTTGTGCCTTACGTTATGAGTATTTGTCAGACATTAAACCGGACCATCATGAATATCGGGGGGATATCTTGCTTTTGCTGGATGGGATTGAGCAGACCCAGCAGATGCTCAAATTTGTTTTAGAACAGTTAGGCGGGAATAAACACTACCGGTTACGGGTCCGATGCCATCCAGCCTTGCCTTGGGGTCTGTTATCAAGTAAATTTCATTTTGATGCAGGCAAGTATGCAAATGTCGAAATTTCCAAAGGGCCTTTAGAGCAAGATCTTAGCTGGTCAGATGTGATCATTTATTGGCAAAGTTCTGTCGTTTTAGTGGCCATCAGCATGGGCAAACCAGTCATTAATTTTAAGACCAATGGGATATTAAGTTATGATCCATTGTTTCAATTAGATCATTTAAAATGGACGGTCACTCAAACAGATAGCCTTTTGGAAGTCATAGAATCTATTGAACATATGGAGCCCCAGGCCTATCAGAAACAGCAAAAGGAGGCTGCAGATTTTATGCATCAATATTTCCATACCGTAACTCCTGCAACTCTTTCCATCTTCAATTGAAAGGGGATTAATGCATGGAGATATCGTTTGACTTACCCAAGGTCTTTGACTAATATAACTGATGTTTTGATTTCCAAACAGAGGTATGGGAGGTGTTTTTGATGAAAAGTAGAAACATCCATTATTCCAGCGATGGGGTGGCCCAATGGCTGGATGATTATAGAAATAAATGGGACGATTTTTATCCTTCTGAACAATGGGCTTTTAACAAAATTGGTTCTACCAAGGCTTTTGGCAGGGTCTTGGACGCAGGTTGTGGAAGTGGAGGCCTTGGGTTGGCCATATCAAGCCGTTATCCTTTAAAGGAATACCACGGCATAGATATTAACCCTGTCATGATTAGTTATGCCCAGAAGAACAAATCGCGGTTTAAGGTCCCTATCACCCTGCAATGTGCTGATATCCTTGAGACCGAACTTGTTAAAGAATCTTACGATACCGTCATTTCATTAAGTTGTGTTGATTGGAATATCGAGACAAAAGCGATGATCGAGAAATGCTGGCAATACGTAAAACCCGGAGGGTTTTTCGTCATGTCTGTGCGATTATCGACGGAGAAAGGCATCGATAATATTAAAATCAGTTACCAGATCATTAAGAGTGGTGAAAATGGCAAACCTTCGGAGATTGCCAATTATGTGGTTTTTAATGCCCAGGAATTTTTCCGGATGGTCAAGAATTTTAAACCCAGGCCTTCCAAGGTCTATGGGTATGGCTACTGGGGGGCGCCGGCAAAAACAGCCGTGACTCCGTATAAAGAACTTATTTTTGGCGTAGTCATCATCCAGAAAAAAGAAAGCCATGATAAAAAATGGAAAATTGGCGTGCAATTGGATTTTCCCTTGGATTCACATGCAACCGGGCATTCAGCAAGGAAAAAATGATGATAGAACCTAAGAAAAATTTGAAAGATTTGACCCGTACGCCGATTACACCAGAAAATCGTATCGGCAAGCTGCACCGGTTAGATCGTAACGAACGTACCACCACGTTTCCCAAGGAACATTTGCAGAATATCCTCAATTCCATAACTGCGGATGAGATGGTTGCCTATCCTGAGGTGGAGCCGTTCTATCACAAACTGGCCAATTGGCTAAATATCAAACGTAATGAGTTATTAGTGGCCAGCGGTTCTGACACCTCCATCAAGATGGTCTATGAGGTCTATGTCGAGGAGGGTGATGAAGTGGTGGTCATTTCCCCGGCCTACGGGATGTACCTTGTCTACTGCAAGATGTACGGTGCTGTTCCCCGGGAAGTTTTTTATGATCCGGATTTGTCATTGCCCATTGAGCGGGTCATTGCGGCCATTTCGCCTAAGACAAAGTTAGTGGCCATTCCCAATCCCAATCATACGGGGACGGTCATTTCCCAGGCGGATTTATTAAAAGTCATCCAGGCGGCCAGCCGGGTCAATGCCCTGGTGATTGTCGATGAAGCTTATTACCATTTTTATCCGCAAACAATGATTGGATATGTCAATCAATGCGACAATTTGATCGTTATCCGTACTTTTTCAAAAGGTTTTGGCATTGCCCCCCTCCGCATCGGTTACACAATCAGCAATCAAGAGATCATCAAACAGCTTTATAAGGTCAAACAAACACATGACATCACTTTTTTTTCTGCTAAGGTGGGGAGTTATTTACTCGACCACCTGCAGATCATGACAGACTATGTCAAAGAGGTCAACCAGGCCAAAGAAGTGCTTTATAAGCGATTCCCGTTAATGGGATTTGAAGTGTTGAGAAGTGAGGCGAATTTTGTTTATTTTAAATGCCCGGCCTCTGTTGACGGCAAAAAACTATTGGCGGATTTGGAAAAAATGAAAATCATGCTCAAAGGGCCTTTTAATCAAGTCCCTTTTACGGGACATTTGCGGGTGACGGTCGGTAGTGTTGAGCAGATGAACATGGTCTGTGATGAAATCAAGAATCTTGCTGTATCGTTAGAAAGAGTTTAGATGAAGGCGTGCATTATAGGTTTGGGCATGCAGGGAATGCGCTATTATCAGGCGCTTAAAGAATTGGGGACGGAACTGGTTTGTGTGGTGGACGTTTGCCCTGAAGTTGTCCAAAAACGGGTCCCGGAATATCCCTTAGATCGTATTTATACAAATGTACCAGATGCTTTTAAAGCGCATCAACCGGATGTAGTGATTATTGCGACCCATAGCGCTGCCCGTATCCAAAGTGTGCGGGACACCCTTGCCGCAGGTGTTAAGAAAATATTTTTAGAAAAACCCATGGCCACAACCTATCAAGATTGCCTGGAGATAAAGCGCCTGACAGAGCAGGCAGGCTGTTTGTTTGTCGTCAATCACTTGCGGCGGTTTAACCCTAATTACCATCAATTAAAAGAGGTCATTGACAGGGGAGTTATCGGCAAAGTTGAGCACATGTATGCCCAGGTGGGGGCAGTGGGCTTAGGTACGGAAGGCACACACATCATTGATAAGATGCGTTTTCTGACGGAAAGTGAGATCGCCTGGGTGATAGGATTTTTAGATACGACAGGGACCCCTAATCCGCGCGGCCCCCAGTACAAAGACCCCGGAGGGTGGGGCATGATGCAATTTGAAGATGGGACCCGCGCGTTTATTGACACCTGCGAAGATACAGGGGTGCCTTCGGTCCTTGAGATCGTGGGGACGTATGGCAGGATCATTATTGAGGAGTTGAATAATCATTGGGCAATTTTGGCCCGCAGCCAGGATGATCGAAAACTTCCTTTGACGAAAATCCTGACCCCTTTGAAATCCGTGCCGGTGTTTTCTACCTTGCCGTGGGATGTCAAGGAGTTTACTAAAATGGGCTTAAAGGAATTGATTTTTGAAGATAAAGTCTCCTGCAGCGTGGATGACGGGTGTCGTGCCATCGAGGCCATTATGGCCTTGCATGCCTCACACATCCAGGGGGGAAAGAAAATCGATTTGCCTTTAGCAGAAAAATACCATACGTTGGAGGTGGCCTGGGCATGAGAGAGGAATTTAAGAATAAAAAAATTATCGGGGTGATCCCGGCACGGATGGCGTCGACCCGCTATCATGGCAAGCCCTTGGTCAAAATACTGGGGCAAGAGATGATCCAATGGGTTTATGAAATTTGCATGGGGTGCAAGATAGTCAGGGATTTTTATATAGCGACGGACCATGAAGACATCCGGCAATTTTGTGAAGCAAAGGGCATGCGTTACATGATGACATCCCCAGAACATAAAAATTGCGCGGAACGTTCCAATGAGGTCTGTCAGCGCTTGGGCGCGGATTTTGTGGTGGAAATCCAAGGCGATGAGCCTACACTTTTGCCGGTTGACATCGATGATTTTGTCGACCGTGCTTTTGACTACCCCCAATTTGATATAGTCACCCAATACGCGGACATCACTGAAGAACAGGCGCAATATCCCCATAATGTCAAGATTGTTTTAGGGGACCAAGGCAGGGCCTTGTTTTTTTCCCGCTGCCCCATTCCCTATAATTTTAAGAATCGTCAGCCGAAATATTATAAACAAGTGGGGCTGCATTTATGGCCCGCGAAAGCCATTGAACGTTTTTCACAGCTCCCCAAAAGTTATCTGGAATCCATTGAAGACACCCATATGCTGCGCATGATTGAAAACGGGTTCGATATTCGCCTGGTACATACGACCGTCCAGAATGTCGGCGTGGATGTCCCGGAAGATGTCCCCAGGGCGGAAGAATTTTTGAGAAAACGTCAAATGGCAGGGAAAGCATGAAGGACATAATTTGTAAACTGGCAGATAAGATTGATGCCCGTTATCCCTTTACCCTGGTGGATGTGGGGGCCATGGGAGGCATTGCCCGTAAATGGGATGTTTTGGGAAAGGCTGTTAAAGTAGTTGCATTTGAAGCTGATGAGAGGGAATGTTCAAAATTGGTCAGCAGCGGGCGCATTCAATACTTAAATTTCCTGGTCCATGGCAAGAAAGAAGATGTAAACTTTCATATTTCCCGTGCCAGCGGCAAATCATCCATTTTTCCGCCCAACATACCATTTTTGTCCCAGTTCCCAGGTGTAGAAAGATTTGAAGTAGTCAATCAAATGCACTTCTCTAAGGAAAAGGTACGTTCTTTTGATGATTTATTTCTAGAAGGGTTTTTGAAAGACCTGGATTTTCTTAAGTTGGACACGGAAGGCAGCGAACTTTCCATTTTGCAGGGGGGGCGTTCTAAAATGCTGCCACAGGTCTTCGGTGTGCAGCTGGAAGTTGAGTTTATTGAGAAATGCCAAGGTCAGCCTTTGTTCCGTCACGTGGATGAATTTATGGCAGCACAAGGTTTTGTGCTCATGGATTTGCGCAGGCAATTCTGGAAAAGAAAGAAATTCCTCGATTATGTCGGTAAAGGACAGATGGTGTTTGGCGATGTCTTGTATTTTAGGAGCATCGAATCTCTCAAGGACAATTTGGCCATGTTGAAGGACGTGGATTTTAGAAAATCCAAAATATATAAAAGCGTATTGGTGTGCATGGTATACAAGATATTCGATTACGCTGTTGACGTGGCACAGATGGCATTTGAACGGCAATGGTTGTCAAAAGAAGAGCTCGACCACATTGTTCAAAGTATTAAGAGTTGTGTGCGCCTCAATGATGGGATTTATTTCCCTGGCCGTCAATTGGCGTATAAGGTCGCCTGGAGATTGGCTGAGATGTTGCAACCAAAATCATTTCTTGGTTTTGCCGATGGGGACAGGCACATCGGTAATATAAGGGACATTTAACCGAATAAAGGCCAGATGATGAAAAATATTATCATTCACGATGAGTATCACCAAAGCGATTTTAAGCCGTCGGACATGCTTAAGCAATATTTGCAAATGCTCTCCGCAGATATTTTTCATTTTTTCGTGGATGGCCGAAAATTAGCGGAGGTGCCCTGCCCAGCTTGTGGCAGTGCTGATGGTGTAAGTGTTTTTGAGCGTTATCGTTTGACCTACCGCCAATGCAGCGCGTGTGATACCCTTTATGTTTCCCCGCGTCCATCTGATGAGCAAATTAACCATTTTTATATGGATGCCCCTGCCTGTCGTTTTTGGCGTGAACAATTTTCTGAGGCTTCCCGGGGGAAGCGTGCGGAAAAAATCATCAACCCCCGTTTGGAATGGATGGTGGATTCGGTGGCAGAATATTTTCCTAAGGCCCAGCACTGGGTGGATATCAATGCGATCCAGTGGCGATATGCCCAGGCCATGGCAGAGACCTCTGTGTTTGCCCACAAGACCCTGGTCAATCCTTACTGCCAATTAAAAAACACTAAAGGGATGGATGTTTTAGCAGAACCATGGTGGAAGGTGAAATTGACCCAGCCGGCGGATTTTGTGACCCTTTTTGATATTATCGACCATGCTGCCCGGCCGTCGGACTTGCTAGCTTCAGTCGGGGGGATGCTTAAAAGCGGGGGACTATGTTTCATGACATGTGTTTTGTCCTCTGGTTTTGATATTAAGGAGTTAGGGCCGCACACCCAGAATCTTTATCCTCCTGATCATCTTAACGCATTTTCAGTCAAAGGCATTAAATCATTGATTAACCAACATGGATTTGAGTGCCTGGAGTTTAGTACGCCTGGCATTTTAGACGTTGAGATTGTGGCAAAAACGTTGAAAGATGATGGGGGCATACCAGTGTCAGCATTTGTCAAAGATCTGGTGCGAAACCAGCCTGAGGAGGTCAGGCGTTCATTCCAGGAATTTTTGCAGGCCAATTTATTAAGCTCTTATGGGCGGATTTTAATGAGGAAGGCATAAATCAACAAGCTTTATCGTACCATCATCCTTGATTTTGACGGCGTTTTAGTTGAGTCTAATGAAATCAAAGATAAGGCCTTTGAGATGGTGTTTGCTGATTACCCCCATCACATGGACGCCATACTGGCCTATCATCAGAGGACGACCATTATTCGCTTTGAGAAATTCCGTCATATTGTAGAACAGATACTTAAGGTGCCTTACACACCTCATTTCCAGGAGACTTTGTCCCTGAAATTCTCACAGTATTGTATAAATGAAGTGTCATCCTGTCCCTGGGTCAAGGGGGCGCAAGAATTTTTGTCCTTTTATGCCGGGCGTGTGCCGTTGTACATTGTTTCCATTAACCCGATGGATGACCTGCGGAAAATCCTTGCTAATCGAAAGATGGAACATTTTTTTGATGGTATTTATGTGGCCCAAGCAGCTAAAACATCCCAGCTCCAAGAAATTCTTAAAGCACAAAGCCTTTTGCCGGCGGAGGCTGTTTTTATCGGGGACGCCCCAAGTGATTTTGCAAGCGCCCAACAGGCGGGGATAGATTTTATCGGCCGGCGTAGCGGCAAAGGATTATTGCTGGAAGGCGTACCTATTTTTGACGATTTTGTGGGAATCTCACAATACATTAAAGGACATGTTTTATGCCGGAATATTTGACTAAATTATTTAATCTTCGGGGCAAGGTCGCGGTGGTGATAGGTGGGGGCGGCCATTTATGCAGCGCCATGGCTGAGGGCTTGGCCCGTTCAGGAGTCAAGATAGCCTTGGTGGATAAGAACGATTCAAACCGTACAGCAGTGATGCGTAAGATCAAACGGGCCTGTCCTTCCATCATAGATTTGCCCATGGATGTTACCAACAAACAGGACCATGAGGCTGTATTGCAGGCAGTGTTAAAAAGATTTAAAAAAGTGGATATATTGATCAATGGGGCTGGGATTAATGCGCCGACTCCTGTCATGGACATTTCCTTACAAGAATGGCATGCCATTTTTGACAGCCATGCCACGGCCACCTTGTTTGGATGCCAGGTGTTTGGCGCAGAAATGATCAAACAACGCCGAGGCTCTATTATTAATTTGTCTTCTGCTTCGTCCGGGCCGCCGTTGTCAAAGGCCTTTACCTATTCAGTGGCCAAGGCTGGGGTCAAGAATTTGACACAGAACATGGCCCGTGAGTGGGCGCCTTACGGGGTACGTGTCAATGCTTTGCGGCCAGGTTTTTTCCCGACCCAATGGAACATGAAACATTTTATTGATGCCAAGCGCCAGGCGGATATTTTAGGCCACACCCCCATGGGACGTTTTGGCCAACCGCAGGAATTAGTGGGGGCTGTCGTATGGCTTGCTTCGGATTCCTCAAGTTTTGTGACCGGCAGTGAAGTCCATGTGGACGGAGGGTTTACATGCATGACCATTTAAGGACAGTGGTGATTACAGGCGGTACCAAAGGCATAGGATCAACTATCGCAGAGGTGTTTTATCATGCTGGGTATGCCGTGGTCATTTGTGGACGCAGTGACAATGGCCTGGGCAAACGTTTGGGACGCGGCGTATTTTTTGTTAAAGCAGACGTCACAAAGAGGGCACAGATGCGTTTACTCATGGTCCGCGCAGTGCGTTTAACGGGACGATTGGATGTGCTCATCAATTGTGCGGGCCGTTCCCAGTGGAGACCTTTAAAAGATATTGATGGACCTTTTCTGGAAAGCATGTTGTCCGTGAATCTGAAAGGTGTTTTTTGGGCGTCCCAGGCCGCGCTGGAGTTTTTGCCAAAAGCAGGGGCCATTGTGAACGTGGCCAGTTTGGCCGGCAAGCGCGGCAGCGCCAATAACAGTGTTTATTGCGCCAGTAAATTTGGGGTGGTGGGTTTGACGCAGGCATTGGCAAAAGAACTTGGTCCTCGTGGTGTCCGCGTCAATGCGGTCTGCCCTGTCTTTGTCTTGACTGACGGTGTGTTAAAGGCCCTTCGCGAAAAATCGTCTCCTGCGGGAGGCCGAAATGTGCCCAAATTTTTAAAACAATTTACGTTGTCCCAGACGGCCCTTCAGCGGCTGCCAACATCTCAAGAAGTGGCCCAAGCATGTTTATTTTTGGCCTCCGATGAGGCTTCTGCCGTCAGCGGCCAATCGTTGAATGTGGATTGCGGGGTATTGCCCCAATAATAAAGGAAAGTTCATGAAAAAGTTGATACAGGGATTTTTACAAAGAAAATTAGGAATGATTAAGATTAACAGGAACGACCGAAAGGGAGCGTTACATCGTGCCTGGGGCCATGTTTATTCTAACGAGCTTGAAGGGGATTATATTGAGTTTGGGGTTTATCATGGGGACAGTTTGGTCGAGAGTTATTTGAATTATATGGAAGCCCAACGTTG
>CAYZLU010000010.1:0-17645 GCA_964479285.1 uncultured Planctomycetales bacterium
TTATTGCGGTTGAGGTTTCATCCGCGACATTTGTTCATAGAGAAGCCATAGATTTAATATTATCAAATTCTATTTTTGGTGATGGAGCTGCTGCTTGTATAGTCACGTCTCATGAAAAACCTGGATGGCTAATGGAACAGCATGGGTGTTTGTTGATCCCAGAGCACAGGGAACAATTACGATTTAAGACAGTTAATTCCAGACTAAATAACGTGTTAGGTAAAGATGTCCCGCAGATTGTGGCCCGTGGCGTTAAAGATCTTTTATCGCGAATGAATATAACTAATTTACCAGATACGCTGGTGTTTCATCCTGGGGGACGCCTGATTTTAGATACTTTACAAAAGGAATTAAATATTAATCCAGCCTCTTTGGAGGTCAGTAGATATATTCTTGCCAAGTATGGGAATATGTCTTCCCCCTGTGTTTTATTTATCCTTAAACGATTGATGGATACACAGCAATTCGCAGATGGTGCACCAGCGTTAATGGTCAGTTATGGTGCTGGAGTTAGTGTTAATGGGGCATGCTTGCGTTGGTCAGAATAAGAGAAAGGAATCAGCATGAAAGATATGGAAACAATGAAGTTGGTCGGTTTTGACAAGTATTTCCCAACAGCCTCATGGGAAGAAGCTAATAAATCATTTTTTAATCAGTTGGCACCGAAATATGACCGTCTTAATGATGTAATTTCTTTAGGTCAGCAGCAAGAGTATAGGGATGCCGCTATAGGTGTATTAAATTTAAAACAAGGGATGCGAGTGTTGGATGTTTGTACAGGTAGTGGAGACATGGCTATTTATATGAGCCAAAGATGCAAGGGGGTGCATATTGATGCAGTAGACGTGGCACAAGCGATGTTATCCCTGGCTCGTGATAAGGTCAGCCGTCTGGAGTTACAAAACATTAATTTTTATGAGGCCAGCGCTTTGGAATTACCTTTTAAGGACAATACTTTTGATGCAATTATGATGTGTTTTGGCTTACGTAATTTAAGGGATATTAATTTGGGGTTAAAAGAAATGTACAGAGTTCTAAAACCAGGGGGGGTATTTACCACATTAGATTTAGGTAAACCGCAAGGGGTTTGGCAGAAGAAACTTTATCAAATTTATTATGAAAATTTGATGCCATGGCTTGGAGAGGTTCTTTTCCATCGTAATGAATATAATTCCTTTGCTTATTTGAGCATATCCAATAAATATTTTCCAGATTCCACAGAGATTATGAAGAGGATGCGTGGTGTGGGATTTGAGGGAGTTTATGACAAGAATTATATGTTAGGTGGAGTCGCTCAACAGATAGGAAAAAAATGATTGAGTGGTTAGATATGTTTTCAAGCTCGGAGGAGCTCAATAAAACAGCGATTATCACTGGTGCATCCAATGGAATCGGGTTTGAATTCGCTAAAATTTTAGCCATGAATAAATATGATCTTATTTTGGTGGCTCGTAATGAATCAAAATTAGATGAGATTAAAAATAATTTTAATCAAACGTATGGGGTCAAAGTCTACGTTATTGCTTGCGATTTATGCCAAGTAGGAGCATGTGAAAATTTTTATGAACAGGTTAGAAGAAGAAATTTAGATATCGATATTCTCATTAATAATGCAGGTATTGGAGATTGGGGGCCTTTTGTAGATTCAAATTTAGAAAAGCAAGAACAGATGTTGCAGCTAAATGTGGTTGCTTTAACAAAGTTAACCCGCCTTTTTCTTCCAGGAATGGTCAATCGACATCATGGAAGAATTTTAAATGTGGCATCGACGGCGGCATTTCAACCTGGTCCCTTAATGTCTGTTTATTTCGCGACTAAAGCGTACGTTCTTTCTTTTTCAAGGGCAATAGCTCATGAATTAAAAGATACAAATGTAAGCGTTACATGCTTATGTCCAGGACCAACAGCCACGAATTTTCAAACAACAACTTTTCCGCAAGAAATTCGTTTAACTCACAGTCAAAAACTTCCTACTGCCAAAGAAATTGCTGAGTATGGCTACAAGGTAATGTTAAGAGGACAGGGAATCGCAGTTCACGGTATTTTAAATAAATTAATGGCGCTGAATGTACGTTTTATACCTCAATGGATTACTTTACGTTTTGTAAGTTTTATGCAACAAGCTAAATAGGAGAAGTTAAGATGCGAGTTTTTATAGATTTTGATAATACGGTGACTAAGGGAGACGTATTAAATGAAATAATTGAGCGTTATTCAGTTCGTGATGACTGGATGGCTTTGGAAAAGGCGTGGGGCTTAGGCGAGATAAGTACCAAACAGTGTCTCACTGGACAAATGAAAGGGATTAGGATTTCTAGGCAAGAACTTATTAAATATTTGAAAACAGTACAAATTGATCTATATTTCTTAAAATTAATATATTTTTTGAGGAAGAGAGAAATTGAGTTTCGTATTGTTAGTGATAACTTTGAACCTATTATCCAAATTATTTTAGAGAATTATGGCATCAAGGGTTTTCCTGTTTATGCCAATCATTTAAAGTTTTACAAGGATCGAGTTTTTCCTTCTTTCCCTCACCAGAACCCTGATTGTTCTTTTTGTGCGCATTGCAAAAAGATCCATTTTATGAATGATGTACATTCAAAAGAAGATCCAATTATCTATATTGGCGATGGAAGGTCTGATATTTGTGCCGCTAAGGAAGCGGATATTGTTTTTGCTAAAGATAAACTCTTAGAATACTTTAAGAAACATAGTCTGCCCTGCATTGAATTTTATGATTTAGAAGGGGTATATGAATGTATAAATGAAAGAAATTTGATCCAAGCAACTAGATGAGAAATAATTCTTTTTGAAAAGGAGAAAAGCATATGGAGCAGGTTTTGTCCCAAAGATCAAAAATTGACTCCTATTCATCACATGTAAATCCCCAGTGGGTTCGTCTTCTAGACCTTTTGGAGATGAATGTCCGGTATGATCGTTGTGAGGGGACAGAGCTTTTTACCTCTGATGGGCGACGTATTTTAGATTTTTTGTCAGGATTCTGTGTTTATAATTCCGGGCACAATCATCCAACGATTATAGCTGCTTTAAAAGATGAGCTGGATCGTAAAGGTCCGTTCATGCTACAGAGTCATGTGCCCCAACTGGCCGGTGTGGCAGCCCAACGGCTATGTGCGTTGGCTGGTGGACAACTATTGCGTGCTTTATTTTGTAGTTCTGGCAGCGAAGGGGTCGAGGCTGTGATCAAATTTTCGAGGATGTATACCAAGCGGACTGACTTGCTTTATTGTGACGGTGCTTTTCATGGACTGACCTGTGGTGCGCTGTCCTTGATGGGCGATCCTTTATGGAAAGAAGGCTTTGGTCCGCTACTACCTGGCACAGAAGCAATCCCCTTCAATGATCTTAAAGAGCTGGAACGGAAGCTCATGACTAAGAAATTTGCTGCTTTTATACTTGAACCTATTCAAGCTGAGGCTGGTATACGTCTTCCCGAGAAGAACTATCTGAAGGAGGTTCAACGTCTGTGTCATCGATACGGGACATTGTTTGTGCTTGATGAGGTACAGACGGGCGTCTATCGCACAGGGCCGTTTTTGGCTGCTCATCATTATGGTGTCGAGCCGGATATGGTGATCTTGGCAAAGGCTTTAAGCGGTGGCCTGGTACCTGTCGGAGCAGTCTTGATGTCGGAAAAAATTTCAGATGCGGTCTATAGTTCACTGGCAAAAGCCAATATTCATACATCGACTTTCGGTGAAAATGCTTTAGCCATGCGTGCGGTGTTAGCTACATTAGATGTTTTGGAAGGCGAACGCTGGGGAGAGAGAAGTGAGACCTTAGGCATACAATTGCGAGAAGGTTTAAGGGCGGCTTTGGCACCATATGAGATGTTCAAGGCCGTGCGTGGAGTGGGGATGTTCAGCGGGATCGAATGGCAGGCGCCAAAACAGTTACGTCTGAGAGTTCCTTTTGAAACATTCAAGCATATACATCCGGCGATTTTTGGCCAAATATTGGTTATGAAACTTTTTTCTGAAAAAGGGATTATAGCCCAGATTTGTGGTAACGAATTCATGGTACTCAAGGTTATCCCGCCACTGGTAACGACAACAGATCAGATCGATTATTTTGTCAAGGCAATGACTGAGGTGACGGACATGATCCATACCTCAGATGCTTTCTGGAAAGAGGCGCTTGGACTTGTTCGTCGGACGATCATTTGATTCCATTTTAAAAGAATAGTAAACGGATTTTGACGTTCTCCCGCAAGAATAATCCTCCTTTTAATCTTGAACGCCACAATTTATCGACAAGATTTCAGTTTATGGTATTATCACTGTACTATGATTAAAAAGAATATTCTTTTTGAGAAATATTATCTCTTTCTAGTTTTATTCCTATTTAACCTGCTATGTGCTACTTCGGTATTGGCAGGGTCTCCGTTTTTAACGGATGATCCTGAAACAGTAGAATATAAACACCATGAAGTATATTTATTTTCCGCAGTAGATAAAACCAATGATTCCAATATAGTGCAGGGGCCAGCATTAGAATATAATTATGGGGTAGTACCAAATTTACAGTTACATGTAATCGCACCTTTTGAATATTTTGGCCCGTTACAAGATGACTTTAGTCAGTATGGATTTGGAGATATGGAATTAGGTGCGAAGTATCGTTTCCTTACTGAAACAAACAGTCATCCACAGATCGGTATTTACCCGGCAGTTGAGCTCTCTACAGGGGAAACTGATCGAGGACTGGGTAACGGAAGAACATGGTATAAACTCCCCATGTGGTTACAAAAAAGCTGGGGGACATGGACTGTTGATGGTGGAGGAGGGTATGCTTTAAATAGTAGCCCAGGTATGCGAAATTATGGTTTTGGAGGATTACTTTTACAACGTGAGTTTGGTGAACATTTTTCTTTAGGAGGAGAAATATTTGCCCAACAGTCCAGCGCTGTGGATCAAAGAGGGTTTACGTTATTTAACCTTGGGGGTTCCTACAATTTTACTTCTAATTTTAGCTTGTTATTTTCTTTTGGTCATACTTTTACAGGACAACGTAATGCCGTTGCTTATTTGGGTTTGTACTGGACTTGGGGGCCGGGGAAAGCGCAGTCAGCTAATTCGTCCGTTAACTAGATCAGAGAGGCGTATAATTGGCAGCAGACAATGTCCGGACCGGACATTTAATGGACATGTCCGCCCCTAGAGATGCGGACAGAGTAAATTCATAATGCAGCATCGGAGAATAGGGAATAAAGGCTGTAATTAGCATCAAAAAAGCGGTCAAAACGGACATATTTCTCGAACTTTTTTATCTCTATTTTGGCGTTATTATGATATAGTAGCCAAAAATAGGGGGGCGGGTATAGAGATAGGTTTATGACTGACATCCGTCGACCCCGCTAGTTTTTCTTCGACAAAATCCTCTGCGATTTCGTAAGTAGCAGGGGAGTTTTTTTGCCTTGAAATGATCCCAACATTCAAGTAAGCCTTACAATTTTCGTATTATACCTAGGTATAATTGATTTTTTATCCTTGCATATAATATAATTTTTTTCAAAACTCAGGGGAGTTGCAGCATATGAAAAAAGGACTGTATATGGATAAAATTTCGAATGTTTACTACTGCACGACACCTCAAAAAGTCGGAGAAGTTGAACGTATATTTAAAGAGATCCGCAGGCCTAATGAAAATTTGATCATTCTGAATATACATTTGGCAATTTATTTTCAGAACAATCGCTATGGCGCAGCCATGGATGCAGTGACATTACTTATCGATAATCCTGATATGGCCGAATACAAGGCATATTTGATCCTGAAACAGGGTCAGATCAGTGAGTTTCTGGGAGATTTCGACTCGACTTTAAATTTTTATTGCCGAACTCTGTTCATCGGTAGGTGGCCTTTGCATGTCCAATATTATTTATGGAATCATATTTCATTTTGTTGGCTTCTTAAGCATAAATTTAAGACTGCCGAGTGGTGCTGCCGCAAAGCTATCAAACTCGATCCCAAGTGCTGGGATGCCTGGACGAATTTAGGTGTTAGTCTTGAATATCAAGGCAAATTCATCGAAGCGTTGCAATGCTATTTAAAAACGATTCTTTTAGGGGGGAGTAAGTTCTTCTCGATTTTGGATTTACGACGAATGATCAGGCACACATACAGGGCTAAAAATGATTGAAGTTTTAAACACTCTATGAACATCATCAAACCCGCTTGTTATACTTAGGTTCAATTTATTTTCCCCCCCTGATACAATATCATTATGAAGTTAAATGAAGCCCAAGAAATACCAGCGTTTATCAATATGCTGGAGTATTTTTATGAAAATATTAATTATTGAAGACAATGTCCAATTAGCGGAATTAATAAAAACGGTCCTTGTCAAGAATGACTACGAGGTGACCGTATGTAACGAGGCTTGGGAAGGAATCGATCAAGTCAGTCGGTATCAACCCAATTTAATTTTAATTGATATTCTTATGTCAGTTTTCAGTGGGCCTGAAATTGTACAATTCTTAAAGATGGATCAAAGATTTAAAGATATCCCTGCCGTGTTTCTTTCTGGACTAATGACGGGTGATGAAAAAGATTTTCAAGAAGAAGGGCTTATGGTGGATGGGGCAAAATACCCAATTTTAGGTATACCCTACAAGAGTGAACAGTTATTAAATATAGTTAAGAAGTACACTAAGTTGGGGAACTAATGCCTAATTACTGACGTTTCTGATCTTTGAGTAAACGTGTAAATGGGGAGTTGAAGTTATTAAATTAGTTCTAACTTGGTCGAGTAAGCACCGCCACTGATTTTGCCATCTTAACCCTCTGTAATCTCATAAGTTGCAGAGGGGTTTGAGCTTTCTTTTTGACCCTAACTAGACGTTAGAACTTTTTTCCAAGTATCCCTTTATATATCTCCCTATATTTTCCCAGGCAAAAGGTTCCCTTAATTTGCTTTTTAATGTAGATATATGCCATACTTCAATTATGCGGAGCTATATTTCAAATACGTCAAAGGGACCAATTGTTTCGACATCGTATACTTGTATCATTGCGAGCCAAAGGGCGACATGGCGATCTTTTATCGTCTTGTTAGCTTTCATAGCAAATGCGTTTGGGCCCATACCTGTGGCCCCAGCGGATGAATTTCGCCTGCCGGCACCTGGCGTCATGGTCCATCTAAGCCCGCCGCTTGATCCTCCGATACTTAAGGGTATCAGGGTTCATCCCGATAACCCGTTTAGGTTTGATTTTATCCTCGATAAAGGTGACAGCCAATTATCCAATGACGCCCTAAAAATTGAATCCAGTAATCTGATTAAGTATTTTCTGGTTAGTTTGACCATTCCTGAAAAAGACCTATGGGTGAACCTAAGCCCGTATGAGAAAGACAGGATTATTCCGCAGTCATTTGGTTTGACTGAAATGGGTCGTGACTTATTGGCAGAAGATTACATGCTCAAGCAAATCACAGCGAGCCTGATATATCCGGAAGGGGAAGTAGGCAAGAAATTCTGGAAGCGGGTGTATGAAGAAGCCGCTAGGAGATATGGCACAACCAACGTGCCTGTCAATACGTTCAATAAGGTTTGGATCGTACCAGAGAAGGCAGTGGTGTATGAGAATCCAAAGGTTGGCGCAGCGTATGTCATAAAGAGCACATTAAAGGTCATGTTGGAAGAAGATTATCTGTCACTTGAGAAACACGAAGGGATTCAAAGTAAGTTGGCGCATGTTAAAGATGTAAATCAATTAGGTAGTCAAATCGTCCGTGAAATCGTGATACCACAGTTGACCAAAGAGGTTAATACAGATAAGAATTTTGCAAGGTTAAGACAGGTATACAACAGCCTTATCTTGGCGATTTGGTACAAGAAGAAAATTAGGGATAGCATTTTAGAACAAGTCTATTTTGATAAAAATAAAATATCTGGCGTCAACATTATCGACTCTAACGAGCAAGAAAATATTTATCAGCGTTATCTGCGGGCGTTTAAGAAAGGAGTATACAATTACATTAAGGAAAACATCGATCCAATTTCTCAAGAGTTTGTTCCAAGGAAATATTTTTCGGGGGGGATTCCTTTCTCTATAGCGTACCATATCTTACAGATAACAGGTAGCCGCATGGCCGTTTCGAAAGTTGATGCTAAAAAATATTTCATTGAAAAAGTAAGATTGGACGCACTGGGACAGGGGCATCAATATTTACTGCATAGGAACAGGACAGATTTTGCTATGTCAAACCAGCTGCAGGATGCCTCAATAAGAATAGCCATACAGACCATTGAGGGAATGCTACAACAACCGGGTGGCTGGAAAAATATTTTACAAGCCGTCACGAACCATGAAGTCGAGCAACATTTAAGAAATATGAACGGCGGGAAAGACCCTCTTATTGGGGAACATATCGATGTTAGGTTATTGACAGTGCATGAAAAGGTAGAAATTTTGGCCATGCGATTAGGATGCAGTTTTGAAGAAGCTCATAAAATTGCTTTGGCCTTTGAAGAGCGGTTTAGAATTTGGCTTCTTGGAGGGGGAGAAGGTGCTGGAATAGCGCTGTCTTTGCAGGGAAGTCAAGCTGCTGTGCAACAGGAGCAGAGTAGGGCTGTCAGTGGGCACGAAGTTATCACCGAGTTGGAAGTGGAAACAGAGTCTGAGCCTCTCCATATTGTTAGAATTGAAAGAGTCTGGGATGGAAACAAGAATGAGGTGAGGTGCCTAGTTGCTGTCCACCCTAGTGAAGAAGCACATGGGACACGACACGAGCCGGGATACTATAATTTTTCCGGCTTTTTGAGGGTCTATTTTGATGATGTTTTCAGATATCCGCAATTTGAATCATTTTTACGAGACTATGGAAATCTACTTACAAGCATTGCCATAACAGTTGATCTTCATGAGAGAGAGAGACGTATTAATGTGTTATTAGAGAGATATATAAAGCCGGTGATTGAAAACATGAATATGCAGCGCCGATTGCATAGATTTATGACTTCTCAAGAAAGATTAGAATTGGCTGAGGCAATTTTCTTAGGTATTAATAGGCAAGAAGTCTTGGATGTTTTTGAGCAAGAGATAAGAAAAACACGGTCTAAACGAGCAAGTGAGCGTAGCGCAAGAGAAGAAAGCGATAGGCAGCCAATGGAGATGAGACTTCCATATGATAGGGGTATGGCCGTTGAATTAAACAAAAAAGGTGGTTTAGGTATTGATGAGTCAAATTTTGAACGACAGGATGAAGCTATACGTTCTAACAAAATTGGACAGAAAGATACATCGGGACAGATTAGCAGCATAGTAGAAGAGGCAGTAGGTATGCAGCCGGCACTCGAAAGATTCGAACGGGACTATGCGTTGAACTCGCAGATGACTAGGCGTAAATTCATAACAGGACTGGCAGTCGGCCTTACAGGCTCTTTACTTCCTGGCCTGTCAATGGCAAAGGGCCAGGTCATTACCAAGAAAACTTTCGAGAATATATTGACGAAGAAAAGAATTCCTTTCCATTTTTATGGTGATAAAGAATGGGCTGATTATTTGAAATCAAATGGCGTCCCGCGGCCAACGGTCATAGGATTGACCATTCCCAAAAAGCAGGATGATGGGACCTATTTACCCAGGATTGGGTTTTACGGGGCCCAGGAGAAGATAAAGACGGAGGTCATGGCCCACGAGACCCTGCATGCTTTACATGCCTATCATCATACCAATTATGCGGGAGTGATCCTCGGTTTGTATCAAATGAAGTTGGCATTAATAGCAGACGGTAACAAAAAAGCATTGGGCCTGTTTTATGAATTGGAACATTTGCTTCAGAAATATAATAACGAGGCCTCGATCATAGAGGATGTATTGACCGGACACCTTAACCGTGTCCAAGCCCAAAATGAGTTGAGGATCATGCAAAAAAGAAAAACATTTTTTACCAAGCTGGACATTAATTTCGGCAGTCAGCAGGAAATAATGAATGAAAGAAGTGAAGACATAATGATCGATGAGGCATTTCGCATAGCCAATAATCCCCAAAATAATGAGCGTCTTAAAAGCCTTGCATATTACAGCCAATATTTGCAACACCATCGGTATATTTCAATATCATCTTTAACAGGCCTGTTTGCTGGATCTTTGAATTTCCTGACGATGTCCAATAATCAATTAAGAAAGGAGCAGAAATTCTATCAAGATGGCCCTCCCAGTGTGGCCACAGAAACCTTTGCCTGGTTATACGGCAAGTTTTTCGAACATAATGATCCTAATTATGGGCCTAAAAGCAGTTACCGGTCTTCAACGGTAGAACGCATTAAAGAAGTCGCAGACGAGTTGTCGCGGCTTATTCCCACCTTGCCAAGGACACGCCAGGTGTTCACCGGGCATTTAAAGCAATACGGGGCCCCTATCCCCCAACAATTGCAAGATTTCGCCCAAACAGCTTCTGACAATCTTCATGTAGACGGGGCCATGACCGCGGAGCAATTTTCTGCCTCGGCCCGTCGGGAAATACGGATGGTTGCCTTGGTATATAAGGAATTAAAGGCAAGAGATTTAGGCCTGGATTTGACCCATTTAAACCTAGAGAGGCTTAAAAGTATTGTCGACACCGTATGCAAGGCAAGTTTGTTGAAAACAGAGAAAGAAAATCCCGGTTACTCAAGGGCTTTAAAGCAATTTTTGACCACGGACCAAATTCAAGAATATATAGAAACATTCGGCACCTTTGATGCCAAGGACCTAATTTTGATTTTACAAAGGACGCACAGCCTTCTTGATCAAATAGCCCTATTTGGGGTCCAGAAAGAAATTCTGGGGAAAGAATTTAGATTGGCCGAATTTATCCAAAGTTTTCCTGTCAATAATTCGTTGACCTATAGGATCATTGAAAAAGCCGGTTTTTCCGGAAGAGAATGGGACCAGATACAACCGGACCCACAAACAAGACAGTTGCTTAAAGAAGGCAAAGGACATGAAGTCCAATTATCATTAGAAGAAAGAGTGACGGTCAAGAACGGCTTACCGATCATTAAGGCAATTTTCGCGTTTTATAGGATCAACCGTTTTGAAATAGAAGGAGAAAATTTAAAGGGCCTAATTTTTCCGTTACAATATGAGGCGGGGATCGAACGACTGGATCCAGATGATCAAGAGCTGATCGTCCACCAATTTGCCCATGAGTATGTAAGGTCCCTGATGAATGATATTGATAATATTTTGATCATTGTGGATATTGTTGGACGCCATTCCGGCCGTGTTGTCGACAGATTTATTGGCCGCGGCGCGGATGGGATGGTATTGCATACGGCAGGCGAGGCAGGAGGAGCGTGGGCCATTAAAATAAATATGCCGGCGAATGGATTAAGTGCCACAGATTTACAGAAGAACCTAGTGGCGATCACCGGCAAAACCAAAAACCATCCTGGTTTTGCCGTCAATTATGATATCTTTGCAAATAAACTGGTTACTGAGATGCCTGACAGGCCGGATCAGGTAGAGGAAATTGTCGTGGAAACCAATGAATTCATTGAAGGAGAAAATCTTAGGGATGTGATCAGCCAAAAAGGGCCAAGGCAAAATCTGGAATTTTTACGGCAATTTGTTGATATGCACCGTTTTTTGGAAAGCATTGGCTATTACAACAGAGATGCCCAGAATTTGACGAACATTATTGTGGACAGAAAAAATCAATGCAAGCTGGTAGATTACGGAAACGTGTTGACATTGGCCCAGTATGTTCAATTTTTAAAGGAACGGATGGGCATCTCCAACTCTAATGAGCAGGACGCTCTTATAAACTATGAAAGAAGCTTTATTCTCGCAGCAATCAGGATTATCACCGGTGTGCGGATGAATACCATTGGTTCTAATGAAAATGAAGAAGTATCAGTTTTTGATGACTATATTAAAGAACGGTTCAAAGCCAGCCAAATTTCAAGGGCAAAAGAAATCATAAGATATCTTATCAAAGCCTGGAATGATCCTAGTATAGATATCGCGTATTTTTTCCAACACCTGCAAGATCTTGCCCAAACATCTTCTGTCCATCAGAATTTCGGTATTAGCCAAGTCATGACTTTGCAAAAAGCCAGAAACGGCGGTATCGATTTAACCCCTGCCAATCTCCATGTAGAAACACAAAATTCAGGTGATGAAATCAAATTTCACATGGATGCGGCCATGCTACAGCAATTGCAAAACGCTCCTGGCTTTGAACCAGTGATTATCAGCATACAGCCAATGACGGATTTGAGGCAATTCCTTGGATTAAATATTAAGCAAAGTACCATAGCAGCCGGCTAAACCAGATATTCCGGACATTTCTGGTCTACGATTAAGCATGTATAAGGGTGCTTGAGGCCATCAAATTAGTTCTAACTTGGTCGAGTAAGCACCGCCAATTTTAAGTCCTCGCTGTTCAAAGCGGGGATTTTTTTTGATACTTGTTGATATGTGATCATTTATCATTACAGAATCCAAATGATAAAGATACGAGTTACTTAAAGGCAAAGGAGAGACAAAAATATATTGAGCAGAAAAATATTTTGATAAATAAAACACTTCCTTTGTTCAGATCAAGGTCTTTTCAATGTCACATCCAACCCGCCTATTATACTTAAGTACAATTGATCCGTTCTTAATACTTTCATAAAATAACAGCCTGAATTTAATGGAATTCTAATTTGTTTAGAAAATTTTTTTCTAACGGTTAAGCATAAAGGAGAAAAGCGACATGACAACAGAAACCCAAGGTAGAACAAGCAATGCAAAGATCAGTGAAGCACTCGAACTTTTGAATGAGGCAGCTAAAGAAAAGAAAGATGAGTTGAAAGGCCTAATGGCTAATCGATATTCACATATTCGGGAGGCAATGACGTCTTCAATAGAACATGGGAAAGAAATTCTTAAGCATACTCAGGACCTTACCCAGCAGGCGATTGTCCAAGGTAAAGAAAAAGTAAAAGAAATAGCGGGCGATGTTGATAAACGTGTGCATAAGGATCCATGGGTTTACATTGCCGGGACCGCTGTAGCGTCTCTTTTATTGGGTTATTTGATGGGATCTAAACGTAAATAAATCTTAGTTTATGAAGGAATGACAATGATTCGTCGATTAATCGGTCAATTATTTTCTTCTTTTCTACTCATGAATTTTGTCAGGAGATACAAAAGCAGATCTTATTTGATGAAGATAAAAGCCGCACAGATGTACGTTCTTGGAGTGAAGAAAACGAGGATTTTCTTTTTAGGGGCATTATTTGTTTTTATTTCTTTAGTGTTCCTTATAAATG
Organism: uncultured Planctomycetales bacterium; assembly: GCA_964479285.1. GTDB lineage: Bacteria > Omnitrophota > Gorgyraeia > Zapsychrales > Fredricksoniimonadaceae > JABDGZ01. The sequence continues at coordinate 13,271 of CAYZLU010000010.1, forward strand.
GCTTTTTTTTGCTCCAAGCAGCATTCTTCACCTATTCGATGTGGAGCAATGAAGTGAAGTTTTTCGTCTCTCTGTTATTAGGAGGAATAGAATTCTTGGGGGCAATAGGTGTTTTAATCTATTTATTTAGAGAAGAAACCTGGAGTGAGTTTTCTGGAATTCAAAAAGTAGTCGAGCTAGTCATCGATAAAAAAGGTGATAACAATGAGGTAACAGGCCAATCGTGATCACCCATGTTAAAGTTTTATTTAAAAATGCACGGTCTTTATTTAGCCGCAGCAATTGGGCCATCCATTTGCTGAAATTGTCAAAATTAAATAAGGCTGAGGAAAAGCCAGGTCTGGTGATGGTCCAGATTGATGGTTTATCATTAATTCAATTCCAACGGGCCCTTCAAAACGGGCATCTCCCATTCTTGAATTCTCTTCTACAGAAAGAGCGTTATGCCATCCATTCTTTTTATTCCGGACTACCTTCCAATACTCCAGCGGTTCAGGGAGAGCTGTTTTATGGAGTTAAAACATGCGTACCAGCTTTTAGCTTTGTGGATCGTAAAACCGGTCAGCCTGTCAAAATGAACGAGAGTACTTATGTGACTTCATTGGAGGCGGAACTAAAAAAACAAGGAAGAGGACTATTAGCAGGCGGAAGCTCATATTCGAACATCTTTGCCGGAGGGGCTGATGAAGCACATTGTTGTTGGGGGGATATGGGTTGGAGCGGCTTTTTGCATGCCGTGAACCCTTTTGTATTTCCTTTTTTGATACTCTTGTACATTGATATCTTTATAAGGACTTTTGTTTTGCTGACCATTGAAGTTGTGAGTGCCGCCTTTGAATGTATCCGCGGGACGTTAAAGGGAAGAGTATTTTTAAAAGAATTGGATCTTATTTGGCTAAGGGCCTTGATTTGTGTTTCTCTTAGAGAGTTCGTCACAGCTGGGGCTTCTATGGATATTATGCGGGGTATGCCCGTCATTCATCTCAATTTATTGGGATACGATGAACAGGCACATTGCCGGGGTCCTTCTTCCAAGTTTGCCCATTGGTCGCTTCAAGGTGTCGATGATGCAATCAGGCGTATCAATCGTGCGATCAGGCAATCTCCTTATCGGGATTACGATTTATGGGTTTACAGCGATCATGGGCAGGATAGAACAATCCCATATTTGGTTAAAAATGGTTGTACGCTTGAAGAAGCTGTAAAAAAAATATTTACGCAGCCTGAGGCGATTGTCACGGCCATGGGGCCCATGGGACATATTTATCCGCAGAAAAAGTTAGAAAAATTAGAGATAGATTCTTTCGCGCAAAAACTCGTGGACGAGGCCCAAATTCCTTTGGTGATCACACGCTTGGGAAATAATAAAATCTTGGCATGGACCAAGCGCGGTCAATTTACGCTTCCTGATGAAAAGGCCCAAGTTTTTGGCGAGGACCATCCTTTTCTCTCCGATGTCACAGAAGATATTTTACGGGCGTGCTATCATCCCAACGCAGGGGATTTTATTATATTAGGATGGTGTAAAGGTGAAACAGCCATTAGCTTTGCTTTTGAATATGGTGCCCACGCAGGTGTTGGTCGAGAAGAGACCAAGGGGTTTGCGCTTCTACCTTTGGATGTTGATATTGAGGCAAATGGCAAAAAATATTTACGGCCAATTGATTTACGAAAGGCCGCTGAAAATTTCTTAAGTCAGAAACATTTTTTTCGCAGTTTTAAGCTTGATCCTGATGTTGCTGCAGTAAAGACTTTACGGATCATGAGTTATAACGTTCATGGATGCAAAGGGATGGACAACCGTATTTCAACTGACCGCATTGCCCGTGTGATCGCGCGGTACAATCCTGATATTGTGGCATTACAAGAATTAGACGCGGGCCGTTTGCGCTCATTTGGGATCGATCAGGCCCAGAGGATCGCCAAGAGATTGGAAATGTCTTTTCATTTTCATCCTGCGTTTCATTATAAAGATGAGCAATATGGGAATGCCATTTTGAGCCGTTATCCGATTGTCTTGATCAAAAAAGATGTTTTGCCAAAATTATGGAATAAAGCATTCTTGGAGTTCCGTGGAGCAATTTGGGTCATGCTTGATTATCAAGGGACAAAGATCAATATCATCAATACCCATTTGAGCTTATGGCCCAAAGAACGGCTCCTTCAAATCAAAACACTTTTAGATGGTGATTGGTTAGAGCATCCTGATTGCAGCGGGCCCGTTATTTTATGTGGTGATTTAAACATGGTGCCGAACTCACCTGTTTATAAAGAAATTTGTAAAAAATTTAAGGACAGTCAATTGATGGTTGACGGTCACAAGCCTCTCAAAACATGGTTTGCAGGATTGCCCGTTATGCGCATTGATCATATTTTCGTGACACCGGAATTCTGTGTCAAATCGATTCAAGTATCTCACACGGCCTTGGATAGAGTAGCTTCAGACCATTTGCCGATTATAGCAGACCTGAACTTAGAGCAAGGCCTGCCGTACTCTGGTAGCAGGCACGCCATTGAACATGCAATATAATATGAAGGGGCTTTATCATGGAAACAGTAACTACTCTGCCTAAAGGCAAAGAGTTCAGGGGGGATAAGAAAGAGTTGGTCCACTTTCTTGTTCCTTATGAGAAAGAATTTATTGATGCAGCTTTGCCATTTATTCCACCACAAATAAGTACTGCTCACTTAACATTGATGACTCTTTTTTGGTCTGGTGGTATCGTTATGGCTGGGTACATGGCAAGAGCAGACATGCGTTGGTTATGGTTATTTAGTGTTTGCATATTTTTACAATATATCACTGATATGCTTGATGGAGCGGTAGGCCGGGTGCGTAATACGGGGCTTATCAAATGGGGGTTTTATATGGATCATTTTCTGGACTATGTTTTTCTATCAGCCATAGTTATTGGGTACTCATTTTTATTACCTCCATCTTATTCATTATGGTCTTTGTTTGCTTTGGCTTTTTCAGCAGGGTTTATGGTACATACTCTCATGGATTTTGCCATAACGAACCATTTTAAAATAAGTTATAGTCATTTCGGCGTATCCGAGGCCCGCTTGGTTCTGATTATTTTTAATATCATCTTAATAATTTTGGGTCCAGGGATTTTGATCCATATGTTCCCTTTTTTTGTAGGAGCACTATTTATTGCCTTATGCACAATTGTATATAGATCCCAAAAATCTTATGCGCACATAGATGTCTTGCATCAGAGCGTTAAGGAACCACCATTGACTTCACATTTTATTCCTGACGAGACGTCAGGACCTTTAAATACCAAATCAAAATCTGGTAATGTACCACAGTACAATTGATTCGTTTTAGATCCTTCCTTGAAATAACCATATCAGCATGCAAACACATGTTTCCCGAGACGGATATCGCAGTAGGGGGTTTTGTATCAGATTCTTATTATACTTTGGTACAATTGCTTCATTTTAGATGTCCCCCTAGAATAAGATTACAAATTTCTAATAATGCTCAATGGTAGAAACGATCTATCGCAGTTGTTAGAAAAAATGGGAGGGTTCGATGATAAATCAAAAAGAAAGAAAAATTTATGAATTAAGCGACAAGGTAAGGGATTCTTCTAAACCGGTCAATTGGTTAGCTCAATATGACGAAGAGGATGATTTTTTATCTGGGAAGATTGCGATTTCTCTGCCAGGATTTACGGAGGAAGAATGAGGATGACCCCCATTAACCATAGAAGTTATTTTGACCAGAATCAAAATTGTCGTACCGATTATATTACGGCATTTTGGAATGTGGTTAATTGGAAGGAAGTCGATCTGATTTCGGAGAATTTATGTCGAACGAGTCGGTAGCCGAATTATTGATTGAACGCTTGATGCAATGGGGCGTAGATACTATCTTCAGTCTTCCAGGAGATGGGATCAATGGTATTTATGAAGTCCTTCGTGTTAATGAAAAGAAGATCAAAGTAGTACAAGTACGCCATGAAGAAGCAGCTGCTTTTGCTGCTTGTGCGTATGCTAAATATTCGGGCCGCTTAGGGGTATGCCTGGCTACGTCTGGCCCTGGCGGAGTTCATTTGCTAAATGGACTCTACGACGCTAAATTTGACGGACAGCCTGTCTTGGCGATAACCGGGCATACTTTTAGCGACCTGATTGGTACGCATTATAAGCAGGACTTAGACCTTGACAAATTATTTATGGATGTGGCTGCTTACAATGAACGGATCATGGGGCCTTCACATGTACATAATGTTGTTGATGAAGCGATCAAAACCGCCTTAAGCCAGCGCACAGTTGTTCATATCAATATCCCTAAAGATATCCAGGAATGGGAAATGGATGGGCAGCGTTCACAAGCTAATGTTCCTGCCCACAGCGCAGATAT
>CAYZLU010000011.1:0-17593 GCA_964479285.1 uncultured Planctomycetales bacterium
TCATCAATATCATCTGTGACCGTGCCCTCTTGGCCGGATTTGCCAAGGAAACTTTTACCATTGACCACACCCTGATCCAGGAAAGCGCCAAGGAAGCACAATACACCTATGAGTATCATTCACGACGCCCTTAAAAAAGTCCAGCAAGAACAGGCACCAAAGGCCGATGAATCCAGCCCTATTTTTTCATCCCCGGAAGAACCTCAAAAACATGACCCGATGGCTGTCGAACATTTGCCTTCGAAAAACAAGGCCAAATCCATACTTGCCTTGCTTTGTTCCATCACCTTCTTCTTAGGGTCCCTCATATTTTGTTTTATACAAATGCACAAATATTTACCCCAAATCGAAAAACTTGCCAAGTCGTCATTTTATAAACTGGTCCTCCATAAGGAAGAAGAACCTGATTTTAAAACCAAGGCCGCAAAAGATCTCGTACCCCTGGCCAAAATCACCGTTAACCAGCCCAAGCCGCTTACCCCGCCTGGCCCGGCAAAGACATCAAGTATTTTCGATTCCCCCAAACCGCATGTGCCCCAAACATTAAATATCCACGGGGTCATGTCCAATGGTCCAAGAAATGTGGTTTTGATCGATGACCAGGTTTACCAGGAAGGCGACGAAGTCGACGGTGTTAAAATTGCCAAAATCAACCTTGATTTCATCACGGTCAACAACAACGGCAAAGAAGAGACCATCCGCGTAAAGAATTAAGCCATATATTCCTGAATAGCTTTACTGATAATCTGGGCGGGAATGTCAGTGACCACCTTGACTTGGCCGATTTTTGGGGTCAGCACAAATCGGTTGTGGCCTGCGGTGAATTTCTTGTCGTGCCGCATTAAATCCAGGATCTTGGCTAAACGGACACCAGTGATCTTTTCGGGCAAACCGACACTGGTGATCAATTGATTGATGCGAAGCTCCTGGGGTGCTGCTAAAAGTCCCATGCTTACAGAAATGCGGGCTGCCACCCTCATGCCAAGGCCCACCGCTTCACCATGGTGATACTGGTCATACTTGGCAGCTGCTTCCACGGCGTGTCCCACGGTATGGCCGAAATTAAGCACCGTACGCAGACCCTTGGTTTCTTTTTCATCCAGCGAGACGATCTTTGCCTTGATCCGGGCACAGCGCTGGACAATAAAATTCAGGACTTCGATATCACCTTTAAGGAATTTCTGATGCTTGGCCTCAATATAAGCGAAAAGTTTGGGATCGCCAATGATGCCGTATTTGATTGCCTCTGCCAAACCATTTTGGATTTGCCGCTGGCTTAAAGTCTTAAGCACCTTCGTGTCCGCCAGCACCAATCTGGGCTGATAAAAAGCACCAACTAAATTCTTGCCTGTCTCCAAATCAATCGCGGTCTTGCCGCCGATGGAAGAATCGATCTGGGCCAGAAGGGTCGTAGGCACCTGGATATACGGCACCCCGCGTTTGTAAATGGCCGCCACAAAACCGGCTAAATCTCCAACGACCCCACCGCCCAAAGCGATAATAAAAATCTTTTTATCCACATCATGCACACTGATCTGTTTAAGCAAGGCTGCCGCGCAGGAAAAACTTTTACTCTTTTCCCCTTCTGGAACATTTAAAATCTTGACCGTATACCCTGCTTTTTGAAGGGCAGCGGACAATTTGACCCCGTGCAGGCGTTCGATCAAAGAATGCGAAATAATCAATGCATCTTTCCCAAGGTCCAAAGCACAAATAAATTTTGGAAATTCTCCTAAAATATCATGGCCAATGGCAATGCTGTAAGGACAATCTTTTAATTTTACCGGAATTCTAGAAATCATATTTGCACCCCAATCCAACGACCCACCTGCTCTATCATAGGAGAAAGAAACCCTTGCATACCAAAATTCAAAAGTATGATCACTATGATGATGCCAAAAGGTTCCAGGCGGCTGTAGTAATAGGCCAATTGTCCTGGCAAAAGACTGGTCACCACCCGCGAACCATCCAAGGGCGGAATGGGCACCATATTAAAGACAGCCAAGGTCAAATTGAGCATCACACCCCATGCACAAACATTTGTCGCATTGGATAAAGCAGGCCAAATATAAAGCCTGGAAAAAATAAAAGCTAAAATAATATTAGTCAATGGTCCCGCGATGGCAACCAGGGCCATGCCCAAGCGCTGTGGGCGAAGGTTCCTAAAATTGACCGGTACCGGCTTGGCCCAGCCAAAAAGCATCAAAGACCGTGTCAACCCAAAATAATGTGCCAAAAAAAGGGCGCCGGGAACAATGATACTGCCGACAGGGTCTATATGCTTGATGGGATTAATGGTGAGGCGGCCCTGGTTTTTGGCCGTGGGGTCACCTAACCAATAGGCACTTAAGCCATGGGCCACTTCATGCAGGACAATGGCAGGTACGACGACGATAGTGATTAATAAGATGACGTCTAACATATTAAGTTAAAGGACCAAGGCGATCTTATTGATATGCAAAAGAGGATACATGAATTTCTTTCCGGGATCAGGGACAATGGCCCCGTCTACATTGACCATTGTATTACAAAAATAGGATATCTGCGGTATGTCCTGAAGAAAAAAAACAGATTTGTCATCAAGGACAATTTCATAATGCACACCTGCGTTGGGAGACTGAACCAAGGTCTCTACCTTCCCGCGCATGGAAACCCATGGGCTGACCGCTGAAGAGGCTTTTTTCAAAAGGTCTTCATGTTCAGCAGTTTCTTTATCCTGCGTCCTTTCCACCGCCTTTGGCGGGGCCCGCGTGGCATCGACGGGCGGAGCTTGGATCACCGGGATCAACTTGGACGCCGGCACATCCGCTGATATTTCTTTCAAAAAATCCTGGTGGATCCAGGTCACCGTCCCAGCTACGGGTGCCAGGCGGCACCATTCCTTTTCCCGCCCTAAAACCTTGACCAGTGCCCCTTTTTTAACTTCCCCTAAAGAGGCCGCGTCGCTGCTTGCCCTGCAGCGGACATTAACATTGTCCCCCAGGACAACAGCAAGGTCTTCCCCGTCTTTTATTTTCAAATAGTCAGACCGGATATAGGCGTTCGTCGTCGACAAAGGCTGCACTTTAAACCATTCATAACTGCGGCCTAAAACGACCACTTGGTCGCCCTTGTTTAACTTGTCGATCTTTTCAAAATTGGTGTTGGGACCCGCGCGAACATTGACGGATTCTTTGGACACCTCAGCCAAAAAAGGAAAATGCTCATCGGCAAATCCTGGCGCTATGAAAGCGGATATCAGGAATACCGATGAGCAAAAAATGGCGCGCTTTGTCATTGAATTTTATTTTTTAGCGCCGGCAGCCGGTTTGGCGGCAGCTTTAGCAGCCTCCGCGGGCTTGCCTGCAGCGGCGGGAGCGGCGGCATCGTCACCTTCAGCCTTGACTTTCTTCTTGGCCTTGATGCGGATGATCCGGGTTTTAGGTAAACCGACCACGCCTGTCTCTTCCTTCCAGAGGCCTTTTTTCATCAACTCTTTGATGCGCTCAATGCGTGTCTGCACAGACCTTTGAGTGACACTGGCCCTGTCAATCTTTAACGAAGAATGTAGTGACATCAAAATCTCCTTACTTGACTGGAACGATACTCGTGCGGTAATTTTCTCAAAGAAGCCGACGCATTTTCTTTACTATTGAAATTACCGACGCATAACATCCAGTATTTACCGCTTTTAATTAAAAAACTCTGAAAACCCTGTTTCTTCAACAGCAACGCGTCCTGACGGGCATACTCTTCTTTCCCATAGGTGGCGGCCTGAAGGGTATAACGGGCACCTGTCCCAATCATAAAACCACGGACATTCCCTGGCGTCTGCTCCCCCATGCTCCTGCCGATTGGTGCAGTTGCACGGGCCATAGGCATCGGAGCAGCGATCGTACGGGCCCCGACATTCCAAGCTGCGGAAACCCGTTCATCCAACGCCTGGGCCGCTAAATGCTTGCCTCTCTCAACTCCCAAAGAAAACGAAAAAAGCGCAACCATTATACCCAAAATCGTAAAAATAACAAGATTTTCTATTGAGAGGGTCAAATTGGCCAAAAGGAACCTGGGTTTATTAATGTCTTCTAAAGTAGCTGAGTTGGCAGGAAAAAGTTCAAACTGGGGTTGTTTGTAATTTATATTCATATTTATAAGTCCTATAAAATAATATTTAAAATGACAAGTGGTGAATCAATTGCAAACCATTATAGTTCTAGGCCTTAAGCTGAGACAAGAGTTTTCTGAATTTTCTTTGTGAGGCCAGTCTTGTAAATGCATTGACAATTTTAGGGTCAAATTGTGAACCGCTGCATTTGACCAATTCATCGATGGCCGCGTCAATAGACAGCGACGGTCGATAAGGCCTGCCCCGCACCATCGCTTCAAAAGCATCTACCACTGAAAGGACGCGGGCCCCTAGAGGGATCTGTTCTTTTTTAAGTCCCGACGGATAACCGCTCCCGTCATATTTTTCATGATGGTGTAAAATGATCGGGAGCGCGGGCTTGAGAAACTCGACAGAGGAAATCAAGGCGACACTTTGCGCCGTATGCTGCCGGACAACCTTGATTTCATTATCGGACAACCCACCGCGTTTGGATAAAATAGCATCTGGCACGTCGATGATCCCGATATCGTGCAGCAGGCCAGCATATTCCAACTCCTTTATTCCGTCGCTGTTTACTTTCAAATCAAGGCCTATCATCTTGACAATTTCCATATAGACCGGAGCATGGGCCAACCCCGACAAGGATTGCTTCTTGACTAAATTACCGATAGCGGCAATGCTGCCTAAAATAATTTTCTCATGCTCCTGGTGCAACTGCAAATTCTTCATGGCCGTCACCACTTGCTCGGAGAAAACCGAAAGCATCTCGTAGTCAAAATCATTGAACGGCCCTTCTGAAGATTCTCGCCGGATAAAGATCGCCCCCAAGTAATCATCAGCGACCAGGGGCAAACCGATGCAATCCTCTTTTAAGACCGAGGCCCCCCTGGTGACCGCCAAAACATCTTCTCCCACATCCCTCAAATCCCGCGGCTTGTCCCGCCAAATATTGATTTGATTATCAAAACTGGCACAGATGACCACGTTTTTCTTGACGGGGTGCACCAGGTAGACACTCGCTGATGATGCCCGGATAAACTGGCATAGCAAACGCGTCAGGCGCAGGGTCAGCTCTTTGACCGTATAGGTGGAATTGACCAAGCGGTAAACCATGTGCACCGCTGAAAGTATCAAATGATAACGCTTGGAAGAAGTCACCGGGTTAAAAGGCATAGTCGTCAGACTTTCTGATAAGGGTCAAAAAGCCGTTTGTGTTCATCAAGAGCAAAACGGTCCGTCATGGAAGCAATATAGTTGCAAATAATCGCATATTTTTGCGATGTGGAAAATTTCTTGTCACGCGCGTAAACAGAATAAGGCAATTGTTTGGGGTTCCTCAAATAAACATCGAACAAATCACGGATAATGCGCCTGGCCTTTGCAGTCATACGCTCCACCCGCCAGTGATGGTAAAGCTTTTCATTGAGCAGCTGCTGTAAACTTTCCCGCTCCTGGTGCATCGGCCGGCTAAAACCCACCACGTAATCTTTGTGGCCCTTCACCTCCTGCGCTGATTTAAATTTAAGCGCCACCAACCGCCCGTAAGTCGCCTTCAAAAGGTCCTTGACCTGCATATCAATCAATTCTTTGACCACCTGATACCGGAACATGTCCCGGGCCTGGGGACTTCCCCGCCCACCGACCTTTCCGACAGCTTTCTGCCAAAGGACGCTGCCCATCAAGTCTTCTTCGCAAATACACCCTGAAGCCAAACCATCGTCGATATCGTGGTTTAGGTATGCCAGGGAATCCGCAATGTCGACGATCTGGGCCTCGAGAGTGGGTCCTTCATCGCTATATTCCCTGGGGATGTTGGCCCCCGGCATATCAAAAACTGTCTGGTGCTTAAGGATACCCACCAGCACTTCACGGGTCAGGTTAAGGCCGTCGAAATGGGGGTATTTCTTTTCTAATTTAGCAACGATCTCATAACTGCGAAAATTATGGTTAAATTGGATCTTTGCCTCACGGACGATGTTGTTTAAGGCCTCTTCTCCGGCATGCCCAAAAGGCGGGTGCCCCAGGTCATGCGCCAAGGCAATGGCCTCTATCAAGTCCTCGTTCAAACGCAAATTACGGCCCAAGGTGCGGGCCAATTGGGCCACCTCAATGGTATGGGTCAAACGCGTGCGGTAATAGTCCCCTTCAAAGATGACAAACACCTGGGTTTTATACTCGAGTTTTCGGAAGGCCTCGGAATGCACGATGCGGTCACGGTCACGCTGGTAACACGTGCGCCATTCATGCTGAGGTTCGTCATACTGACGGAGCCCGGCATCCCGGGACTTCATGGCATAAGGGGCTAATATCTTATTTTCGAGTTCTTCGATGTCTTTTCTTGCCAACATGGAAAGCATTCTTGTCTTTGGAGCAGGCAAGGAATCTTCGTCTGCTCTAATAAAATTTAAGGTTGCGAACTCCTGTGAGTGTCCAGCATGAGGACCGAAGCTTGCTTATACGCAGCAACAAGTTTCTTGTAAATGACTGATAAAGATTGCGAGATCACTTTTGTGGAAGCTGTGACCGGCATAAAATTATGGTCACCTTTCCAACGGGGGACAACATGGATATGCACGTGCCCGGGAATACCTGCCCCAGCTATTCGCCCTAGATTCAACCCCACATTAAACCCTTGGGGACCTAGCGCAGCCTGAAGAAGGTCCTTGGTTTCTCTTACTAATTCCATCAGCACTCCGTACTCTTCCTGCGATAATTTGCTGATATCACTGACATGGCGATTTGGCACGACCAGGCAATGCCCGTTTCCATACGGATAAAGGTTCAAGACACCATAAGCGGATGGCTTACGGATAAAAACCAAATTCTGCTTATCTTTACCAGCGGCGTGGATACGGCAAAAGACACAAGAATTTTGCTTGGTCGTCAGCCTGGTGATATAGGTTTCACGCCACGGCGCCCAAAGTCTCTTCATTAAATATGCTTTCAAAATAAATATTGCTTTAAAAAAGTCCTAACGGCCAGCAAATTAAATTTTGATAATTTCCGCCTTGATTTTTCCCCCTTCAATGCTGATAAGACCATACGAAAAAAATTTGGCCCTGATCACGTCATTGGGGCTGCCGGGATTAAAATACAACGTCGTCCCGATGTGCTCATTAAATGCCTGGTGCGAATGACCAAAAATCACCACGTCCATCTTATCATCTTTAAACAAAGCTGTGGCATTTTTTAATGCTTCACGGCTCTGGCCTATATGGCCGTGGGTCACGCCAATTTTCAAATTGCCGCACATAACAATTTCTTTTATAGGTAATTCTTTTTTGACCGCAGGTTCATCCATATTGCCCTGCACCGCTTTAGTGGAGGCCTGTTTCTTGAGCAATTTCAATGTAGACAAATCACATAGGTCACCCGCATGGATGATCAAGTCCATGGTCTTAAAACGCTCAATCAATACGGCAGGAATATTAAGGGAATGTGTGTCTGAAAGTACGCCGATCTTCATCTTACAATTATAGGCTCGTCGAATAGATGCATCAAGCTATTAAGTTGGTGTTCATCCCAAATCCACAATTTTTCTTGCAAGGCCCGTACCCTAGCATTCTCATCCAGACCGCTTAAAGAAACAATGACACTGCGAGAAGGCCTGGGGTCAAGTTTTTTGATCTCTTCTAGAATGCCGTTAAGGTCATTGTCATGCACCGGGTCTTTCTTGAGGACCACGAGCCACGAACCCTCCTGGCCCTGCGCCGAAATCGCGTCAAAATAATTTCCGGCCCCTGTCCTCAATTTTAACACCTTAATGTCCCCGAAAGCAGTCAATTTATAACGGCGGCCACAAAGAACAAAAGACTCATTATCAAATTTATGCATCAATTCCGCGATGCGTGTGGACAAATCTTTGCGTGCCACCATGCCAAAATCAATTAACGCGCGGCTGATCTCCTCCTTAAACTGTTTGCGGGAGCGCCCTGCCTCAAGGTCAATGACGCGAAGCCGGCGCTGGTAAACATACTTGATCCAGTAACTAAACAATTTGTCTTTGATATGATAATAATTCCCGTTCCTATCCACCATGTTGGCGTCATGTAAGGCATTAAGACGGGCACTGACCTGTGAGGCCTTTAACTGCAAATTTTCCGTAAGATCACTGACCTTGTGCCTGCCCTGCGCCAATTCGCCCAACACCGCGACAGTCGCACCCGCGGATTTCCCATTGGTCAAGGCATTGATTTGCAATTCAAAATGCCGGCTGATCACCCCCCATTGGTTAAAAATGACGTTTTCAATGGCTTGAGTGACAATAGGGGCATAAATTTCACCCTGGCCATAAACCCCACTCAAACAAATGAGTTCCTGGCACAACAGATTAATATACAGAGGATGCCCGCCGGTAAAATCCGCTATAAAATTCTTTAAATGCAGCCCGATCTTGACACCATCAAGATTGTGGTCGATCAATCCCTGGGACTCGTTAAAATTAAAAGGTTCCAAAGTAATGGTCTCAAAATTGCCGAACAACAATGACAATTTTTCAGACAGGATGGTCTGGGCCTGTTGAGGAAAAGAACTGGCAACAATATACAAACAGTTCTTTTGCGTCATGATCCGCTTACCCAGTTCAGCAAAAACTTCAGGAATGTTAAAATTCTCCAAATGCCCAAACTCATCAAAAACCAAGACCACAAATTTACCGGTTTCCTGGGTAAAAACTTCAGGTAAAGACAAAATCATGTGGTACGCTTCCAGGATTTTACCCCGTGCTGTCAAGTCTTCTATCGCTTGGACCAAAAACACCGTACGGGGAAGACGGTCCTTGGTCTCGGCACACAATAATTTTAAATCTTCCTGAAGCGGAAGGTTTTCCCTTTTGAGGAAATTATAAAGGAGGTTTTTGGTAAACTGGATGGCAAAATAATCAAAATCACGGTTTTCTATATCTAAATAAACAAAAAACAGCTCCTGATCTTCCATCTGCGACATCAGCCTGTGCAAAAGCGCTGTTTTACCGATATAACGGTCACCCACCAAGGCCACGTTTTGACGATAGCCATCCTTGAGCCCCAACACACGTTTTTTTAGAACATCCAAAACGCTACGACGGCCGTAGAAATTATGGTCAAAATCAATTAAATTCATGGCAAATAGTACAAAGGGTTCGTCGCCTGGCTGCCGTGGCGGATTTCAAAATGCTCAACCACACGGCCAGCCCATTGCCCGACCTCAGCAATGACGTCGCCTTTGAAAACGTGGTCTCCTAATTTCACTGTAAGCCTGGTATTGCGCGCATAGACCGAAATAAAACCGTCTTGATGGTCTATCATTACCGTCTGACCGTAGCCGCTCATATAGTCAGCCAGCACCACATTGCCCTCCCTGACCGCATGGACAGCATCTCCGGCCTGGGCTTGGATATCAATGCCGTGGCTGACTGTACCAGCAGCTATCGGATCATCATAATAGACCACTACCTTGCCTCTAAGCGGCCAGATGAATTCATTCTTATTATTGTCCACGGTATGCCCAGAAATATCTTTAACTTCCTGGACACCGGGAATAAAAAGCAATTGACCGACTTCAAGGGCACTTCCATTAGGAATATTATTGCTGTCAATAATGTCCTTGATATTCACCCCATAGCCTTCTGCAATCTGCCAAAGCGTCTGCCCGAGAGCGACCTTGTGATAAACCCCCTGGTTTTTAACAGTGGACTGTGACTCAGCAGGGAGTGTGGGCATAGGCCTGTACTCCGTTGTAGCACAACCGGTCAAGACCCCTAAAAACGATACAAAGAGCAATATTTTTAAATTTGTGCGTTTGTGCACTCACGACCTCATAAAAAAATCAGCCTTCTTTATATATGGAGCGGGGGACGGGAATCGAACCCGCGTAGTCAGCTTGGGAAGCTGAAATTCTACCACTGAATTACCCCCGCGTCGCTCGCTCACTCGCCTTCGGCTCGTTCGTCTCGCTCCTCAAGGAAAACCTAACGGTTTTCCTATGACGCTCGTCCATTTAGGACTCGCTGTACCTTTCCCTTAATTCTTTCCGCCTTCCTTAAGGAGAAAACGGATTTTCTCCTTAAGAACCTCTTTCCACGTCCTCGTCCCTTCGGGACTCGTCCGTTCGCTCACTTCTTCGATCCTACAATCTCATCCGTGTCGCTCTTCATAATCGAAACAATTTTTTAATTCTCTTACTGATTTAGTCGTATCTTTCGCTAATAAAATATCACGACAAACGGCTACCCGGCTGACTCCCAATGGGATTAACTTGCCAATATTCGCCCGGCTGATACCGCCAATAGGAAAAACCGGGGGCTTCACTCGTTTGATCACTTTTTTTAAAAGGTCCAAATTCATGGCCTGACGTTCAGGCTTGGTTTTTGTCTCAAATACTGAACCAAATCCAATATAATCAGCTCCCTGAACTTGGGCCCTAAGCGCTTGGGCCAAATTCTGGCAGGAAACACCAATGAGTTTACCTTGACCCATCATTTTTCTGGCTTGCAGATAATCAATATCTTCTTGGCCTAGATGCAAACCATCCGCACCAGAAAAATAGGCCAAATCAGCGCGGTCATTGACAATGAACGGTATTTGATGTCTTGTTATTCTTAAAGCTTTACGACAAAAATCTAAAATCTCTTTGGCACTGCCTTTTTTGTCCCGTAATTGTACTATATCAATGCCGCCTCGTACAGAATCTTTTAAAACTTGTAACAAAGACCCGTAATCCAATACCTGGGTATCTAAAATTAAATACAATTTAGCACAAGCCAATGACTTTTTGTTCGAGCGCATATACCTTGTACCGCAATACTTTAAGCTTAGAAGCTATCCTTGCGTCCATTAATTTAGCAACTTCTTCAAGCACTCTCAAAGATTCCTTGACACGCTGACAATTGGCCCCAAAACCGCGTTTATATCCGCTCTTTTAGATTCACTGACGGTGGTGCCACGACCCACATCGCCTTGAATATGACGGGCTTCAAGGGCTTTTTGAATGTCCAATTCAGACATGATCCCGGTTAATTCATGGCGAATATCTTTAAAAGCACGGGTCAAAGTCCTTTGATCCCAGATATATCGACATATATCTTCACAAACTCTTAACCCTTCCTTTGCACGATTAAAATTTGCATCTAAAATCCTATATAGTGCTTTATCAGGAATTTTTTTCACTTTTAATGATCTTCTCAATTATATTGGTCGTTGAAAACCCTTGGATATACTTAACAAATTCCACTTTTTTAACCAGATCTTTACCTATGACTGATTTTCCCTTCCAGTCAGCGCCTTTGATTAAAATATCCGGCTTTATTGCGGCAATAAGCTGGTACGGGGTATCTTCATTAAAAATAACAACAAAATCCACACTCTCCAAAGCCGCTAATACAGCGGCACGGGATTTTTGCGATACTATAGGACGATTAGCACCTTTAATGCTGCGAATGGATATATCACTGTTTAGACCAATGATCAAAACGCGATCGCCACGGCCAGCTTCTTCCAAATACTTTACATGACCAATATGCATCAGGTCAAAACAGCCATTGGTAAAGGCAATTGTCTTGCCCTGTCGGCGTAAAGCAGGTAATTTGTTCAATAAGGCAGGTAAACTAAGAATTTTATTTGTGATTGCCATAAGGAAGCCTGGATTTTAGCACAGTAACAACGGAAAGAAAAGCAATATAGCTTAAAGATGAGGGGACCTTTCTGAAATCTCCAGGAAGCCGTCTAAACTCGTCACAAACTGGATATTGATAATCTCCGGCTCAAAGCCCGGAGCATTTTTTAATTTGACAAGCATGGCAGGGTCAAGATTAAATTGAATGCTCCCGCTGTCGACATATAAGCGCGAATCTGCCCCCCTGGTTTGTAAATTCAAATTGCCTGGGGTCAAATCGATACCACCTTTACGATCATTTATATAAACTCTTTGGCCCAACTGAGCATTATCCGAAATTCTCGAAAGTATTTTTTCAATGACCCGCCTTTGTTTAAGGCCCCTAAAATCTACGACTTCCAGATCTATAGGATAAAATGTATCCGTTTCATTGTCCCATCCCCAATTTCCATCATGCTCCAACTCCAACCAATATACTAAAGAATAAAAATTATCATACAAACCTTCTTTAGTTCTATACTCGGGCTCAACTCTTCTTATCCATCTATCTTTTAGCAGATCAAATCGACCATATTCCCTCTGAGCTTCAGGTATCTTCAAAAAACCCCGATGACCAACTAAAGCCGGGGTTACAGCCCAAAGACCAAACTTATTGTCAGGCACAGCACATAGACCCCATATGGTCCCTGGATAAAAAAGCCCTTGAGCAGTAAGAATTCTGACCATTCTTAACGCGTTTTGTGCCTCGATTTTATTCTCAAAAACATCCTTTCTTTTATTATAAAAATAAGCCCCTAATTTGTCCAAATAATATGTCCCTGTTGAAATCATTCCGGTCTTTCTGAATTCTTTTGCAAAATTGACTATTTCCTCTTGTGATGGCATCGTCTTTTTTCTACTCATCCCATAAAATAACATATTTAAAAATTCCATTTTTCTTGAGGGAGGCAAGTTCTTAATTTTACTATAGTTAACGCTGGTTAAATGATCTGCGCGTCCACCCTGTTTGCCAATGATTTTCCACTCATCAATTCGTTGCCATTCAACAGTAACCAGGCCTTTTGCAGGATGTTGACCGCTAAAAGTTAAACCTATAACGTTACCATACATTGAATAAAGGACTGCCACACATCGGATATCTTTGACATCATGACCCAAACCTGTTGAACGTTCTTTTTTCTCCCTCTCATCTGGAAAAAGCAACGAACTCAGGAAAGTCCCGCGTTTAGAATTTACAAAATCATCCATATCAAACTGTTCCCCTGTTGATAACTCCTTTTTCTTCCCCGCATATTTCTGGTCAGGAGCAGTGAATTCGATCCAGGCCCCGATATTCTCTGACAAAGCTTGCCTTATGTTCATGGCTGCATCTGGAGGGCTTTTTGCAAGGACACGCTCAAGGACCTCGTTCTTTATTTTCTTTAGCCGGTTAAATATATTGTATCGAAGACCATCTCCCCAAATAATTATTTCAAATTCGTTCTCAATCCCTTCATCTTTCCAATCAAGAAGGGCGCGTGTTTTTATCCCCCGCTGGTAGGCATCTCTTAATACCCCATAAGAAGTTTCATCGGACTGCACGTCTGATAACAACCCTTCTGATTGCATATACTGTAAGATCATAGGGATATTTGTCGGTTCATTGATGCTTTCCTGATGATTTCTGGCATAAACAAGCCCCAGCCAGCTAATGATTTGAAGTAACCTAATTTCTGGTTTACTACTGGTAACTGTTTCCTTCCCCTCGGTAAGCACTTGATATAAAGATTTACCGTTATGGTCAAGATCATTGTTCTTATAAGCGTACGTATTAGTCAAATCTTCAAAAAATTTCTTATCGCCCAATATACACCGGCCCTTAAGCAACGCCGATTGACGGACTTCCGTCTTTTCCTCTTGAGACATCAAATGCTTGAACTCTTCCGAAGTTATCACAAGTTCCTGTTTTTGCAGGTCTTCATTCTTGTCACCGATCGCAGCAATATCAATCTCAAAGCCCAGCCCTTCAATTCTCTCACGCAGCGCCTCCGCAAAGACCTTGGCCTGCTGCCTCCGGGCTGGCGATGCGATTACAACGGCATCCATCTCATGGGGAGTTATACCGCCTCCAAAAAAGGCCAACGCGATCCCCTGAAAATCTTTCGCATTCATTCTTGATGCGCTGGCAACTTGTTTGGCCACCACTTCTAAAATTGTCCAATTCTTTAAAGGAACTGTCTGGCCTGTGGTAAACATATGACGCCGGGCGACCTCAAACCAACGGCCCACCCCTTGTTTTTGAATGTCCAAGTCATTAGATTGTATTTCTTCTCTTAACATTTCCCAGACACTATGATTTACCGGAGTATCAAGATAGGTATGGAGCCTCGAAATCCATTTTTTTCTCCATTCTCCAGACGTTTCAAAATCTCCCAAAGGTTCGACATAAGGCACATCTCCTAAAATCTTAATGGCTTTTTCCCTTGCAGCGTGTAAAGGACTATGGAGACAGGAAATTAAATCCTCAAATGGATCGGGATGCCCAACTCCATATGTACCAATAACATGAGGATACGCCTCGAAAGCGCCAATTAATTTCCCTTCAAAAGACTTATCTGATAACTCATACGTTTCAAGGCGGGTAAGGATTGACTTCCAAATACTATAGAGGAATTCTCTTCTAAATATATTTGGGCTCGTATAACCTATTTTGTAAACAATAAAAAAAACAATCCTGCTCTGAAATGAGGCGTTTTCTTGAGCTAAAGAAAGGACTATCTGCGGGTCTACCTTATCAATGATCGCATACATATTCCAAAATGCTTTATGGGCCAGTTCATAATCTTTGCTATTTGACAACGTAACCAAACTTCTGAATGCTGTTTTTCTTTGTTCAAAACTACCTTCCATTGCTTGTCTTTCCAAAGTTTCGGCTGATTCTGCGGCGGCAATGAGATCTTTATCATCATTCCCAGACATGGCCATATCTGTTTTTTCTGCTATGATCTCAATTTTACTCCTTCTAGCATCTAAAGGGATCAGATTGGGATCGTGGTCCACCTGTAACACATTTCGCGATCCGTAGTTTGAGACTGTTAAAGCCATATCTAAACCCCCTGAGAAATACTTCCTCGGTAATGTTCCCTGTTCCTTGCTCGGCATACCCGGGATAGAAATTGCCTCTTCTTTGATATAGTTGTAAACACCCTTCTTAAAAGCTTGAAGGTAGCGCTGGTAGATGAGTTCCGTGTCATTTCTTGGATTATTGCCAGATTTTTCATACATGACACCTGCTACTTTTTTCTTATCTGCATACACTTGCAACAGGATACTGTCTTTGATTTTCTTTTTGTACCACGTGGCCAAAATGAGACTGTTATATACTTGGCGTAACCGGGCGAAATTCTTGTTTTCGTTGACCTCCCTGGTCAATTCTGGAATGACGATCTCTCGGAGGATATTAGCCCCTACTGAGCTAATGTCGTTACGGTACTTTCCCTGGGATGTTTTCATTCTCAATTCTTTATCTGGTTGGCAATCGGCTTGGGGACACGTTCTTTGCTGTTCTGACTTGAACATGTCCCCTGGTTGGCCTTTGGGTTGACTACGAAAAAAATTCTTTGATAATGCCAGATAATCCTCTTCAAGCATGACTTTTAATTTACTTTCTATGACATACGCCGTCCCTGCCTTCACATTTTCATATACCACGGCCTTTTCAGGCACTATCCAGACCTTGTTAAACGTATTTACAGGAATGTCCGTCCTGCCGAATTTTCTTGCCGCTTCTTCGTAAATCCGTTTCCAGAATTTTCTGCCAATTTCATCTTCCGGATAGATCAAGCTGGCTGTTACCTGCTTGAGCATATAATCTTCGGCCAAGAGGTCCCTTCCCATTTCAGTCAATCCAAAACTTTGAGGGATGATACGGTCTTTTTCATACGGAGAAAGATTGACCCATAGATCATTCTCCGGGATGGTCAAAGAAGCAAGGAAGTATTTGATTAGTTTGGTGGCTTCTTGTTTCACTCCCAAAGCTTCGTTGCTCGGCAAACGGCTTTCATCACCTCGGTCTAGGATAAAATCGAACCTAAATGGACTGTCTTGGTGGACCTTGATGCCTTTGAGAATGGGCGGATTGAATTCAGGACTTAAGTTGACACGCACACCGGGTGCGGGCAAACGGAATTCTTGGGCATAAATGGAAAAAGCCCCTAATATGTTTGTTATTAAAAAACACAAAATGGTAAGAACTATCGTCAGTTTTTTCATTCTGTTGGAAGTATATCATGTGTATTTATATACTGCCAATGGGCTGGTGGTAGGTGGGAGGGGTAAGATTTATGCCAGGGTGTTTTCGACCAATTCGCAGATGGAATGGAAGATGACCAAATGGGATTCCTGGATACGGGCGGTTTTAGGCGATGCTGCAATAATGGCGATGTCGCTGATGGCCGCTAATTGGCCTCCGCTGCCGCCGGTGACTCCAACACTTGTTATCCCTAAAGTTTTTGCTAATTTGACCGCTTCCAGCACATTTTTGGAATTACCGCTGGTGGATATAGCAATCAACACATCTCCTTTTTGCCCTAAGGCTTGCAGTTGGCGGGAAAAAACAATATCAAAGGTATAATCATTCCCCAGGGCCGTTAGTGCCGATGTATCCGTAGTCAGGGCAATGGCCGGCCAGGCCTTACGTTCTTTTTGGAAACGCCCGATAAACTCTGCGGCGATATGCTGGCTGTCAGCTGCTGAACCGCCATTACCACAAAAGAACACTTTATGGCCGTTTTTAAAAGCATGGATGACCGCCTCAGAGGCGTGGATTATCTGAGGCAGGTTCTTTTTTAGGGTTTCCTGTTTTACTTCTATTGATTCTGCGAAAATTTGTTCAATTGTTTTCTTCATATTTTACAACCTTCCACAAAGTGCCCTTGCGAACGACC
Source organism: uncultured Planctomycetales bacterium (assembly GCA_964479285.1). Taxonomy (GTDB): domain Bacteria; phylum Omnitrophota; class Gorgyraeia; order Zapsychrales; family Fredricksoniimonadaceae; genus JABDGZ01. The sequence goes on from CAYZLU010000011.1 coordinate 16,603, forward strand.
CAAGGGATGGAAGCAGTCTTTTAAAAGATTGCTTCGTCGCTTCGCTTCTCGCAATGACACTTAAAGATTTAATGTTTAGCGGAAAATACGTTGGCTATTTCAACCAGGTCCATATTCACAAGTTTGCGCTGAGACACCGCTTCTTCCATGTCCACAAAACGGATCTTGTTTTCCCTAAGGCTTGCCATTTTACCAAATTTATGCTCTTTGATCAACTCCACTGCTTTGACACCCAGGCGTGTCCCAAGGACACGATCAAATGCGGTCGGGGTCCCGCCGCGCAAAATATACCCAAGTACGCTGACCCTCGTTTCATAGCCGGTATGGTCTTCAATGGCCTTGGCCAAGAATTCACCCACACTCCCAAAACGTCGTTTCTCCATGAGCGGTACATGCGCATCATTGGAACGGGGCAAATACCCTTCTATTTTTGTGCCTTCAGAAATGACAATGATGCTAAAAGGCTTGCCGCGTTTATGCCTTTCATGTAAAAGCTCATAAACCTCCTCCAGTTCCACTGGAATTTCTGGGACCAGGATAATATCAGCACCACCGGCAATTCCCGATTGCACGGCCAACCATCCCGTATATAACCCCATGACCTCAACAACCATGATGCGATGGTGCGATTCGGCAGTCGTATGCAAACGGTCAATGCATTCGGTCGCTATATTCACGGCGGTATCAAAACCAAAGGCATAATCTGTCCCTGACAGTGCATTATCAATGGACTTAGGTACCGCAACAGCCTGGATGATGCCTTTCTTATGGAGATTTAAGGCTATCTTGATAGTCTCTTCACCACCAACAACAATCAGCGCGTCCATCCCGCTCCTGGCATAATTGTCCTTGATTTTTTTGACTTGCTCTTCGTCCATCAAAGGATTGACGCGGCTGGTACCTAAAATAGTGCCCCCTTTATCCAATATCCCAGTGGTAGACTTGACATCCAGGACACGCATATCATTCTCAATCAAACCCTGCCACCCGT
>CAYZLU010000012.1:0-17372 GCA_964479285.1 uncultured Planctomycetales bacterium
GGTGAAGCTATTCGGGAAATCCGGCGTGATTACAGAGGGTATGCGCAGGACATCATCGAACGTTTGAGAATTACCCCTGATGCCTGGCGCATGTGGGCCAATAATCAAATCAAACGTAAAGGTGCCATTTCCCGTTATTCAAAAAGCAGGGATTCTCTTACACAAATGTTAAAATATTTATCTGATAAAAACCCCAATGACGCTTGGAATAATATCGGCGTTGCGCCAGTTTGGAGCTCACCTATGGGTTCAAATCAACCATTATTGGGAAGACTGCTTGTTCAAGGGCATGACAATGGTATTTCGTATAAAACTACCATCGACAATATTATAGGAATGGAATATGTCCCGCCCCAAGAAGAGTCTGGGGGCAAAGGCAGATTATTTATTTATGCCTACGATAAAAAAAGGGGTGATATGCCTGTTTATGAAATACAATTAGGGGGGTCAATTAAGAAATGGCCTATAGAGAAATTTATCAAGGAAGGATGGGGCAATAAAAATTTCGACTTGAGTGCCGTTGGGGTAGCTTTGCATGGCAATGACCCCTATAAATATCTGAAAGAATGGAGACGCCAATGGGTCAATGATAGGGCGATGACGGCAGATGAATATTTTCATATAGCAGAGATATTTAGTAAAAAATCAAAATACACAGAAGGCGCAACAGAAGAGTTGCTAGATGACACCAGATTTTTAATAGAATTACTTAATAGGGTCTCTTTATTAAAATTTGGCTTTAAAGACTACAACATGTTGAATTCTTGTTATAGATACATCAACCAATTGTTACAAGATCTTATGGATAAACACAGAGCGTATCTGGAAATAAGAGATTTTAAGGAAGCATATGAAGGTTTAGAGGAAGCAAGAAATGGTTTAAATAAAGCACATGAGAGATTAGAAGCAGCAAGAAGTGAGGTAAATGATTCTGAACTAGTTAATAGAGATAACTCAAATTTTAGGATAAGTAAAACCCTAGGAGTAATGGTGCTTTTGAATAAAGTTTTCGTTCATGTTTTAGAAGATAATATAGTAGTGGAAGATTCTGGTTGGGGTAGAGTTCGTGTTCATGATGCAACTTTGGAATTACCTCAAGGCATGGCAAGAGATCAGGTGGAAAGATATTTTTGGAAAGAAATTCGGGACAGTTCAGATAATTATTGGTCAGTTTCTGGAGAAAACTTCATCGTTCATGAAATTGATCGAAGACACGATGGCGCCTTTGCTCGAATTAGTTTTTCTCTGTTTCCTGATGAAGCAATGTTAAATGAACAAACAATAAAGAGTAATATTCAGTCTTCAATGGACAATATGTATGAAGGTTTAAGGTTCTTGCAAAGTACTTTGCGACTTGATAATCCATACGGATTTGATCATTTGAATAATTTATTGGGGCGGGCCAATGCTGCTATATCAAATGCAGAGAATGCGATAAGACATGTCGAAATGGCCATTTTTAATGGTGGGTCAATTAATATGCGACCTATACCAGATGATCTGCAAGATTTTACTAGAAATTTTAATAATTATTTGGCCACAGTAAATCAAATAAATCAAAATGGGGATTATGCCCGAAAAGCTTTTAAATGGCCTGGCCGATTCATAGAGGATGTTGATATTGTAAGCACGCACTTTAATACGTTACAATCAGATTTAACAACACTGGCAAGAATTTTAGCGAGTCAAACAGTCATAATTAAACAGGTAAAAAGAAACGAAATTGAAAAGAAACAAGCTGACGCTGCACCAACAAGACTTGTAGCTAGAATTCCTACTAAAGCAGAATTTATACAAGCACAAGACTTTGTTCAAAAAGGGGTAGTAGCTCCACTATATCAATCTGGCATTTTTAGTGAAAGGTCAGTATCTAAAACTGACTTGCATGAAATTCTTCATTTTGCAATTGAGAACGGGTTACTAATTGGAAGACAAGCGGATTCAAATGGGAAATTAGTTGTGACTTCCGATTGGAAAGATCCCCAAAACATAATTCTTCAAATTGAAAATGAAGGATTGTCTCAATTGCCAGACATGCTTATTAACAATGGACGACCTTTTAGTAAAGATTCCGATATCATTTCTGTCCCTGAAGGTCAAAGAAATCTTGAAACGGGTGCGCTGGGGGCGGGTGTTCCGAATATTCTTTTTTCACTTAGGAATTTATTGCCTTCTTCAAGTCTCGGACGAGCAACGGTTCAGTGGTCCCAAATGAAAGAGGAGAATCACCGCTGGAAGATCACCTTTACTTTGAGAATTCCAAGACAACATACTAATCCTGCCATGATAGTTGATCCAACCACAGGTGGTATCGACTTAAGCCAGCAAGATGCAGCCATGCACGTCGTAAAAGACGCCAATGGAGGTGTAAAGGTCAATGTGGACCCAGCCCTGATCGCGCGCATCGAACGCGAAGGCCTGCAGGAAGTCTTTCCTGTGATCATTGATATGGAGCCTACCGATGCGCGATCTATATTCGGGGATGAGACCACGATTAAAACGCCAGCGCTTTCTTCGGTGTAAGTCTATAGGGTGTCCCCCCTGAGGAGGTCCCTTATAGATTTTCTTCAATTTATCGAAATTCTGCGATTCATTCAGTATAATTGGCCACAAACAGATGCAATTGAACATTGCAATAACATCTTTATTTTGTGTTGACAATCGGACATAATCAGATATAATCGGATATATTAAAATATGTCCGGAGATATATGAAGAACAAATTTTATCAAAGATTGAACAGCCTTCCACCCGAATTATGGTCTAAAACAGCCCTCATTGATGAACTTAAGGGCCGTTGGGTATCAGGCGCGACACTTAATCCACAAGCCTTGAGACGTCTCAAACATTCAGTTTTAATCGTTTCAACAGGCGCTTCTACCCGTATTGAAGGTTCGCAGTTGTCCGATGAAGACGTTGAAAAACTTATGAGGGGCCTGGCGGTCCAGAAATTTGTTAATCGTGATCAACAGGAGGTAAAAGGGTACTACGAACTTTTGAGCAATGTTTTTGAATCTTGGCAAACATTGTCTCTTACAGAAAATACGGTCAAACATTTTCATAAAGAGTTGTTGAAATATGTTGATAAAGATAAATTGCATCGTGGCGAATATAAGAAAAGTGAAAATAAGGTCCATATGATCGATGCGACGGGACAGTCCGTTGGTATTTTATTTGATACAACCCCGGCATATTTGACATCTAAAGAGATGTTGGAACTCATTGAAACCACAAGGAAGGCTTTTGAGGAAAAGAAGTATCATCCGCTGATCATTATTGGTAATTTTCTTATTGAATTTTTATTGATACATCCATTTCAGGATGGTAATGGTCGGCTTTCGCGTATTTTAACGAACCTTCTATTGCTTAAGTGCGGTTATGAATATGCACCTTATGTATCACATGAAAAACTTATTGAGGACAATAAAGCAGATTATTATATTTCTTTGCGCAAGAGTCAAAAGTCAATGCGTGGCCGCAAACCAGACATTTCTTCATGGCTCGGATTTTTCTTATCGATGGTATATAAACAGTCCCAAGAGGCAATTCATTTATTATCAAAGGAGAATGTTGAAAAGTTGCTCTCCCCAAAGCAGCTCGTGGTATGGGAGTTCTTACAAGGGGTTGATGTAGTGACTTCTGGAGAAATCAGCAAGAAGACCAAGGTGGCACAACCTACCATTAAGCAGGTATTAAATAAGTTGATGGCTTTAAAGAAAATTGAACGGATTGGGTTGGGAAGAACAACGAGGTATCACAAAATTTAGCTTTTGGGGGCGCATTAGTATAGTTCCGGAGAACCCCCAGGATTTTGAAGTGTGGAGAGTGCTGAACTTGACCCTACACCATTTGACATAATAGTCGTCATATGTAATACTTAATGACGAGAAAGGTGTCATATGAAAGATGGTGCACCAAGGTATATTGAACGCCTGATCGATTTAAAAACGTTGCTTAAACATAAATCCTATTTCTTGTTTGGTCCGCGTCAAACTGGGAAAAGTTCATTAATTCGTCACAGCCTGTCTTCCGTAAGAACATATAATTTACTTGACGACAAAATATACCTCGAATTTAATTCTCGACCGGGAAGGCTCAAAGAAGAGATAACCAGCAAAGATGGGCTGGTCGTCATTGATGAAATTCAACGCATACCCCAACTTTTAAATGAAGTGCATTTGCTAATTGAAGAGCAGGGCATTCGATTTCTTTTAACAGGTTCAAGTGCCAGAAAGCTGCGCTCCGGGGGTGTTAATTTATTAGGAGGTCGTGCCAGGGAAGCCCATTTACACCCATTTGTCACAGCGGAATTAGGGACACACTTTGATCTTGATCGTGCATTGAATGCCGGATTGATCCCTTCGATATATTTTTCAGATGACCCAAAGGCTGATTTAAGTTCATATGTCGGCAATTATTTGACCTTGGAAATAGCGGCTGAAGGGTTGACGCGCAATGTACCTGCTTTTACCCGGTTCTTGAACGTTGTGGCCCTATGTAATGCGACAATCGTAAATTTTACAAATGTCGCGAGCGACGCACAGGTTAAAAGAACGACAATCTATGAGTATTTCGATATTCTTAAAGATACCTATTTGATACGGGAATTGCCGGCGTATCTTCATGGGAAAAAAAGGAAGCCGATATCTTCATCAAAATATTATTTTTTTGATATGGGGGTGGTGCGTCAACTACAAGGGCGTGAAGCATATACGCGGGGGACGACAGAATATGGAGACGCATTTGAAACATTCATCATCAATGAAGTTTTTGCCTTTAGTGATTATGTTCAGGCGTTGAAATTGAATTTTTGGCGTTCCACATCAAACCTGGAAGTTGATTTGATCATGGATGATCACACAGCTGTAGAAATAAAAGGTAAGCAGCACGTAACTTCAGAGGACATAAAAACGTTGAAGGCCGTATCGGAAGAACGTTCTTTTAAGCGGCTATTTTGTGTCTGTTTGGAAGCACGGCCGAGAAGAGTAGGGGACATAGAGATAGTTCCATACCGAGATTTTCTGAAGATGCTTTGGGCAAAGAAGTTATGTTAAGGATACGCAATATCCTTAGACCGAAATAAAAGACTGTGGGGAAGAACATCATGCTTAAACTTGACCCAAGAACAACAGCACTTATTCTTATTGACCTGCAAAAGGGCATCACTGGACGCCAGCTTTTCCCCCATAAAGCGGAAGATGTCATTGAAAATGGCAAAGAACTTGCCGAGTGTTTCCGTCAGGCCAGCGCAACTGTTGTTTTGGTGAACGTTGGTTTTTCAAAGGGCTCCAAAGACGCCTTACGTCAACCCGTTGACCAGCCAATGATAACACCGCCTGGTGGATTTCCAGAAAATTTTATGGAACTGGTTGAAGGCCTGGCAAAGCCTGGGGACATTTTAATCACTAAGCGTCAATGGGGTGCATTTTATGGCACCGAGCTTGATTTACAGTTGCGTCGTCGCGGTGTCCAGACGATCGTTTTGGGGGGCATTGCCACGAATATGGGGGTCGAATCAACAGCACGACAGGCGTGGGAATATGGTTATTCACTCATCATTGCGGAAGACATGATAAGTGCCAATTCTGTTGAAATGCACAATTTTGCAGTGAATAATATCTTCCCAAGGATAAGCAGGGTCCTAAAATGTGCGGATTTGTCCTTCTGATGGAGTCCGATTAAGTTATTTGCCCTCGTTGACTGTATACACCACATAATTGTCAAAAGGTGTACGATTTTGTCCGCGGCAGGACGAAATCATTTATCGATGGACACTACACTAAAAATAGTGTATTATTTACTTAATGAAGAACAGTCTTTATGAAGTAATATTTTATGAAACACCCAGTGGCCAGGTTCCCGTGGATGATTTCCTTGATCTTTGCCAAACTAAAGTCCGAGCTAAAGTGCCACCGCTGGAAATTAAACGAGCCGAAAATTATATGGCCGAATTTCTAAACCGTCACCAGGGAGCTAATTAAATATGAAAGCATACCGTAATTTTGATGATCGTCTTAAAAAAGAATTAAAGAACCCTGAATTTAAAAAAGCATTTGATCAGGAAGAGATTTTTGCTTCCTTGGCCATCCAAATTGCCAAAATACGCCAAAAGCAGGGGTTAAGTCAAAAAGACTTGGCCAAACGTCTTAAAACTACCCAACAAACAGTATCAAGAATTGAAAATATAGGCAACAAAAGCCTGTCTCTAAACACTTTGTTAAAGTTAGCAGGTGTACTACATAAGCAGCTCAAGATCGAATTAATCTAAGGATCAAAATGGGTTCTCATTGATAACCAGTCTGCTATATGTTTTTTGGTAAAAGCGATTTGGTGACTTTCCCACAAGTTTAAGTTGTGCCTGGCAAGTTAAGAAAGCCATACGTAAATATTACAAATTTGGAGCATGAGAATTTTGATAATTAGAAAGCGTTAAAATATGACCAAGAAAACCCTTCGGACTAAATCCCACCAAGATCTCATTCGTCGCTATCTGCTTTGGATGTTTAAAACTACCAAAGAAAGTTTTGAGCGGATTGAACGAAAAACCACGCAATTAGAGGTAGATAAATACGTTTTGGAACATATAAGGACTAGAGGTGGCGTTCTGGACCATGGTAAAGTTAAATATGATGGCTTGGTCAAAGAATTTGAGGCCTATATTAAGACCAAACGGGAAGATGAACTGAAGTTGAAGTTCTCCGATGGTGAGGGGAAATCTCTACACCCGCAGTATGTGTATTTAAAAAACCGGTTACAGGCCATAGAAGCGGCGATAAAGTATTTTTTAGGAGAGAAGGAGTTACGCACCATGGGGGCTTTGTATGAAAAGGAATTTACTGACCGGATTCTACAGGCCCGGGACCATTAGACGCTGGCCAATAGCCTAAAGGAAGGACAAGAAACATTTATGCCAAATTTATTTGATCCAATCGAAATTGGAGAGTTACAATTACCTCATCGCATCTTTATGGCGCCATTAACACGTTGCCGTGCTGTTGATCGACGCATTCCCAATGAATTGATGGCCGAGTATTACGCCCAGCGTGCCGGTGCAGGGTTGATCTTTAGCGAGGCGACCTCGGTGGGCCCTCTGGGTGTTGGTTATCCGAACACACCAGGAATCTGGTCAAGGGAACAAGTGGATGGATGGAAGAGGATCACATCAGCGGTGCACCGAGAAGGAGGCAAGATGCTTTTACAGCTATGGCATGTTGGACGCATCTCCGATCCTGTTTATTTAAATGGTGCCATTCCTGTGGCACCGAGTGCCATTAGGCCCGCTGGCCATGTTAATTTGATCCGTCCTAAAAAAGAATTTATGATTCCTCGCGCCCTTGAAACAAAAGAACTCCCGGGTATTGTTGAAGAATACGCGCAAGGAGCTAAGAACGCCAAAGACGCAGGATTTGATGCCGTTGAAATACATGGGGCCAATGGTTATTTATTGGATCAATTTTTACAAGACAGCACAAATAAACGCACGGATGCTTATGGCGGACCTGTTGAAAATCGAGCGCGTTTAATGTTGGAAGTTGTAGATGCAGTTGTTTCAGTCTGGGGCAAGGGCAGGGTAGGGGTGCATTTAGCGCCGCGGGGAGATAGCAATTCCATGGGGGATTCCAATCCAATAGCCACCTTTGGATACGTGGCCCAACAGTTGAGGGCGCGTAAAATAGCATTTATATGCGTGAGGGAGTCAATGGGACCCAATCGTGTAGGTCCTGAACTTAAAAAACTATTCGGAGGTATCTATATTGCCAATGAAGGTTTTACAAAAGAAACCGCCCAAGCAGCCTTGGATGCAGGTGAAGCTGATGCCATTGCCTTCGGCAAACAATTTTTGGCTAATCCAGACCTTCCCAAACGTTTCGCTTCCAATGCGGAACTTAATACCCCTGATCCAAACACATTTTATGCATCAGGGAGAGAGGGATACACGGATTACCCGAGTTTGGCCATGAAATAAGAACGGGAAAGAAGATCAATATGAAAACAAGAAGAGATTTGTGTGATTGGATCGTTGAAGCCCTAAAGGATTTGAATGGTTCAGCCCAAATCATTAAAGTACGGGAGCATATATGGCAGCACCATCAAGACGACCTGATGAAAAGTGGAAACCTGCATTTTACCTGGCATGAGGACATTTTTTGGGCTGCGACACAACTACGTGCCAAGGGTGTGTTAAAAAAGGCCCAAGCTACATCAAAGAGTGTTTGGGAATTAAACTAAATTGAAAGCAGGACCTAAATGGATTTATCATCAGCCACAATTCTTGTCACCGGCGGGGCATCAGGCATAGGCCTGGCATTGGTAGAGCGCTTTCTTCAAAAAGGAAGCACGGTCATTATTTGTGGGCGACGTGAGGAAAAGCTCAAAGAGATAAAAGACCAATACCCTAGAATCAATTTTCGCCGATGCGATGTTTCAAAAGAAGGGGACCGACTGGAGCTATTGCAATGGGCCGCAGATAAGTTTCCCGGCCTTAATGTGCTGGTTAATAATGCGGGGATTCAACGGCGTATTGAATTGACGCAAAATGAGGACTGGGGCCAGACCCAGCAAGAGATTGCGATTAATTTTGAAGCTCCGGTCCACCTTTCAACGTTATTTATACCGCAGCTGTTAAAACAGCAGGAGCCTGCCATTATCAATGTGACTTCTGGATTGTCGTTTGTTCCTTTGGCATTTGCCCCTGTTTATTGTGCCACGAAGGCAGCTTTTCATTCATTTACGTTATCCCTCAGGCACCAGCTCGCCCGAACACCCCTTAAAGTCATTGAAATCATACCTCCTGCTGTTAATACCGATTTAGGGGGCCCCGGCAAACACACCTTTGGAGTCCCAGTCGATGAATTTGCCGATGCGGTCATGGTGCGTTTGGTAAAGGGGGATATTGAAATCCCTTATGGGACCTCAGAAAGATTAAGCCAGGCCTCACATGATGGCTTCGATAAAATATTTGGGCAAATGAACCAATAAAGGAAGAAAACCATAAGCTTATCTGTCAACGGTATAAATCCACCATCCCATTTCTTTAGTCCTGCCCAGCGAGCTTCGGTTGAAATAAATTTTCATCGTGCCATGATGGGCGGTTTTAACTTCAAACCAATGCTTACGTGCGTATTGTTCACCGCTCCCATGGCGACAAGGGCCTGTTGTTCGCCAGGTGCGTATGGTAGCTATGACAATGACCTTTTCGCCACGCCAGATAAACTCTTTTGGCAATCCAGGCCCACCGATGGACATTTTTTGGGTATCGCAGGTGGCCATGACTGGTTTAATGGCTTCGCTGATGAATTGTTCAGGCACGATTGTAATTATACCGCTTTGCAGATAATTTTTTCAAAGATTTGACTGGGAAGTGTATAATCAAACGATTTTGAGATAGATTTATCTCATTAAAAGGGGTCATTAATGGAACAAAATTCTAATCGCCCTGTTTCAGGAAACAGATTGATTGAGGAGTTTATAAAAATGTTTCGTAATGTGCGGACGATTTTCAGGAGCGGGATGTATTGTTGGAGATAAAGATTTAAAACGAAAGGGAAAGCATGAAGAAATGCCCATATTGTTCTGAAGAAATCCAAGATGAAGCAATCAAATGCAGATATTGTGGAGAATTTCTACAACAACAGAAAGAAGAAATGCTTTTGGAAATCCATCCTTCATGGCTTAAATACTGGGGTCAAATTGTGGGGGTAATTTTATTGGTAGTATTTTTTTTGTTTGGAATAAGTCTTCAACTATTTACCTCATGGTCAGGGGTAGTTGTGGTTTTTCCATTAGTGATTCTTGGCATCGGCGCATACATCTATTTTGAACGACAAAGTATTTCATACAAAATTACCAGCAGGCGGATAATTTCTAAAAAGGGGATGGTATCAAGAAACACAGAAGACATAAGCTTGAAAGATATTAGGGCTGTAAATATTAAGCAGTCAATTACAGATAGAATTTTTAATATTGGTAGCATAAGTATCGTGACGGCAGCTGCTGGAGCAGGATATGAGGTAATAAAGGACATTAAAAATCCAGATAACATTAGAGATCTAATTTCTAAGCTTAAATTGTCAAAAGAATCACATTAAGATATGTGCGGACGATTTTAATAAGTGGGATAAATTGGAGGGAGATGTTAAAGATAAAAATCTTGAAATATTTATTTTATGGATGTTTAGTTATAATTGGCCTTTTTGTTCTGTCTGTTGTTAAATCGTGCTCATTTTCATCTGAATTAAAGCCGGTAAATCCAACCAACATCATTCTCCAGGAAGACCGGTGCTTTATGGCTTCTACTTATGTTACGGGCGAGCAGTATCATGCTTCATTAGAACTTGAGCACCCCTTGGGAGAAGGGTGCAAAAGACTTGTATCACTTAACTATGGTGAAGAGTGCTATACAGACTTTAAAAAGAATGATAATCGTCGCCTTTGCCCTCAACAGTTAATTCCTAAGGGTACAAAATTAAAGTTAATAAAGGTAGGATATTGGAGCACTGAAGGAAGCAAAGGCTACTATATTGTATTTACCCTGAAAGGTTTTGAAGTAACAGGAGAAGCAATTGGTCACGCCTCAGATTATCCCTTGTGGTCACAATATTCCGGTATAACTACTTCGGATTTCTTCTTTGAAGATGGGGAACCTGTAACTGTTGAAACGCTTGAGCGCCGTTATTTTTGTTGGGGTTTTTGTTAATACAAAAATCATATTGAATCAATTCTGATCCAATTTAGAAAAAAGATTTGGCAGGGGTTTTACTTGAAACGATATGACAGGGCGTGGGATGATGTACGTAATGCGGAGTTTATTCAGATGCTTAAGGATGCAATGGAAAAATAACGGATACGAAGTTAATGGAAATCAAAAACAATGATCCTTTACATGGTGTAAGTCTCGAGGAAATCCTGACCTGTCTGCTAAAGAAGCACGGTTGGGAAGGTATGTATAGCCGAATTAAGATTAATTGTTTTACCAAAAATCCTAGCATCAAATCTAGCCTGAATTTTCTACGTCGTACACCATGGGCGAGAGAAAAAGTTGAGAATCTTTATCGTTATCTGAAGCCAAAAGATAGGGCCAATGCCCCATAATTCGACTACTACACCTGAATCACCCACCCCAGATCCGGTCTATTTTTTGAAATTGACCCAATCTCGCATGCCTTTCGGTAAATATAAAAACACCAGGTTAATAGATCTGCCAGAAAGTTATATTATTTGGTTGGCCCGCAAAGGTTACCCTAAAGGTTTACTTGGGGTCATGCTTAAAGACGTCTATGAGATTAAACTTAACGGGCTGGAGGAGATTTTACCGACATGATCGATATTCCTGATTTCGTCTATCCTAAGGATCCAAATGGAAATGCGCTTTGTCCCAGATGTAATAAATTGGTCACTCAATGCGATTGTCCAGTAATTGAACCTGTTAAATTGAAACCCTGTCCAGTTAGGCCAAGCGTTCGTATAGACCGATCGGGGCGCAAAGGAAAGATTGTAACATTAATCGAGGATTTACCCCACGATAGGGCATATTTAGAAGATTTAGCGAAAATATTGAAGGGTAGGACTGGAAGCGGCGGCACATTTTATATGGCCGACAGTAGCGGGACTATTGAGCTTCAAGGGGACCATAAAAAGTTTGTGGTAGAATACTTTAGAAAGCAATAGGCTCGTTGAAGGGGGTTATGATAATTTTAAGGCAAAGGGATGCATTAATTTAGGAAGGCAATATTATGGCTGAATACAATGTTGGAGACAAGGTCATTTTGAAGGATGATGGCCAAGTATATAAGGTGGTTGGCGTACGAACTGAAGATCGTATCGTACTATATGATTTAGAGAAAGGTGATGAAAGAGCATCCCTGAGGCTTACAGTATTGCGGAGCCAGTTAGAGGTACAAAAAGCGTATGCGCTTAAACAACCGCAAATTGTTATCTATAAGAAAAATGTTTGTTGATGACCTCTCAGGCGTAGGACAACAGGGACCATGATAAGTTGATATGTTTAAAAAAATTTGTTCTAATTTCTTAATTATTCTATTTTTTACCGTATTCTCTGTTCAGATAGCGTACGCTATCAATGACGCATCGACAGATGGCGGGGAAGCCCAGGACCAACAATCTTTCCCTTTTGACAAACAATGTTTAAATTATGATGAAGCAAATTTTAAGGTGGGCCAACCATTGCTTGATGTAATGACAGCAGGTGATTTTCCGCAATATTGTGTGCTGTATTCATTATCAAAGTATCAAGTTAAACAAAAAATGGTCGATGGATATTTTATTACCGGACCAAAGACAGATCTACAGCATGCTGAAATGACCACTGTTTTTCTTAAGAGTAAGGTGTCCCACCAACAAAATCAGATATTAGTAAGCAGTACTTCCAGTGTTTCAAAACTTAATGGCCAATGGGCTTATTTTGTAGGGCCAGAAGAATTTGCTCAGGACAAAGGAAATGAAAAAGAGGTTTACGTTTTCCAAGAGATTGATTTTTGACCAGGAGCGAAGATTGCCAGCCCAATCATGAGTAGCAACGGGATCACTATAAATCCCCCGTAAAGGAAGCAGGGCCTGTCAGAATAAAGAGGAGAGGTTGGCTAGGAAGAATAATTTAAAGCTACATAAGCTAACTACAGGTCTAAAAGGAGGTCTTTTACATGGGATTGCCAGATACCAAATATCCGCTAAGGTATTTAATTTTATGATTGGCCGCCTAAAATAACTATTCATAACGACCTACCATTATGACTAAAGACGAGTTTTTTATCCTATTTGGCGAAGATCCTGAAGACATCCTCGGCCCTGATTGGCAAGAATTCGTTGAAGAATTCATTCATAAAAAGAAGAATAAGCCCACCTATGGCCAATTCTACCCCTAAACAAGTCCCAGGAGCCCTTCGGGACTACGTTCTGATAAAGAATTGATCAAAAACAGGTAAATTTTGCATATTGAGGAGTAAACCGCCATAGGAATACACTTCTGTTGGCTAATATCTCCATGTCCAAGCCAGATGCTGGACCTTGCGGGTATCTTCGCCTTTGATCAAGGTGTTCGTAGCCGCCGTGGCATGCTGCAACACATAAAATCACCGAAATCATTTGCTCCTATGAGGGGACGTAATGATTTTTTGCTTTTCACAATTTAACATGTTACTCTTTGTTTAGGAGCACATAGAGCGCATGAAAAAGGCAAATTCATCGTAAGGTGAGTGGCAAATTTGAAGTTAGTTCTTTGACGAGTATAACGATGTTGGAGGCAAACTTGGAGAAATCCAGGGGCGCAAAGGATCGGGCCTAAACCACGCCAAAGGCGGGACACGGCAGCCGAGCTGACCATGCGAAAGTTTTTTCCGTTCATATTAGAGAAACTTAACCCGGGCAGCTCAATGGCTTAAAACTTGAGAGGCCTGGGTTTCTCATTTTATTCAAGGGAGTCCAACATAAAAAATATAGCTGAAGTGACAAATAAAATTTGGCCTAATCCCACAATAATAATGGGAGATTGTTTTTTTTCATTTTTGGCCCTCTTTTTTATAATATTAAATGCGGGTAATTTATGCACTGTTTGCCATGCGTCAGGCAATGTTCCCGTGATTGTTGCCGCCAGCAATCTTGTTGGATATTGGAAGTTTGACGAAACCAACGGAATAAATCCGGTCGACTCTTCGGGACAAGGGAATAATGGAACAGATGTCCATAATCCTGTATCTACCGATGGTGTTTTTGGAAACGCGCTGTTGTTTAATGGTGTCAGTAATTACGTTTCTGTTCTCCGGTCAGCTTCTTTGGAGCCCAACGAGCTCACAGTATCGTTATGGGTAAGATTCAATAATCTTGATTATGTCAACGGAACCGGCAAACTTCAGGGATTGGCGGGCAAAGGTAACGTTGACACCCTTACCGCCTCTGCCAATGCCGGATGGTGGTTCTCTTATGACAACAGGAATAACCGCAGCAGCTTCAGTTATACAGCGTTTGGCAATACCAGCGGCGGCTATGCGGGGGGAGGAAATAATTTTGGGTCATCGGCCTATAATTATGTTTTTAAGAACGGAATATATTATCATATTGCTTTTACGGTGACTTCGACAACAGCGAAACTTTATATCAATGGGGTTCGTATCGGCCCTCCTGTAACAATTGCAAATCTTCGTTTGACCAACATAACCAATAATTTGGTTTTAGGCGCCATCACTTCATCAAATTTTTTCCTTAATGGGTCTATTGATGACGTTCGTATTTTTAACCGAGTTCTCGCGGAAGTAGAAATTGCGAGTATTTACACGAATACCGCTCCTCCGCCTATTTTCATCAGCAATATTGACTCTTATATAACTGTCACAGGCACTCAGACCGTTGAGGCCCAGCCGTCGGTGGCTATACAGGGGGTGCATTTTCAACTGGATGGAAACAATTTAAGTGCTTCTCAAAGTGGATCGCCGTACAGTGTGTTGTGGGATACCAAGCAAGCATCCAATGGTCTGCACAGCCTATCTGCGGTCGCAACGCTTACGGGAGGCGGGACAGCAATTTCATCTCCTGTTCAAGTTATCGTTTATAATCCACCTAATGGAAACCCATTGGCCTCAGCTCCACTTAATTTCGCGGTCAATAAATTTATCCCCACCTTTACAATTGTTTATGGTACAAGCTCCTGGCCTCTTTCTGGGCTCTCCAATTTTGATATTATGGTCACCAGCCCCACCTGTAGCACTTCGTGCATCAGTGTCCCTAAGGGACAAAATACTTGGGGAGCACTCAAAATCCTTAATCCGTCACAAATTATATTGTTATATGGCCTTGGGGCAGGGGAATATTCTTTAACACATGCCCAGACCTCGGTTCCTGGCGGATGGAGCTGGATCGAGGCCAATCATGGCATTGGCAGTGCGGATCAGTGGTTGACCCAAGGGCAAACTTATGGAACAGCATTGCAAAGTGATGATTACTTAAATGAAAGATTAATGGATTTGGGGAATTCAAATTGGCGTAGTTTTTGGCAGACAAATTTTTATGGCAATGTGTTTGGTCCAAATAAGATCTTTAAAACACAAGGATCTGACGGAGCTTTTTTTGATAATTCAGGCTTTAAGCTGCCATGGGAAAATCATTGGCATACCGAGGATCTTACTCTTGCCTCCAGTAATGGCACATGCCCACCGGGGTATGTAATCGACACCCCCAGCAATACTATGGGCGGACCGCCTACGATTTGCGTCAGACGGGACCAACCGCAGATGTATTATATCAATGGAATATATCTGGATGATCTCTGGAAAGTTTATCAAGAAGATTTTCTTAATGAATCGGCGCTTTACCTAGGGGCCCAAGGATTAAAAATCTCATTAAATTTTGGCTACCTTGATTCAAATCTGGACTATTGGCTGGACTTAAACCGTCTACCCAACCCACCCTTCGCGGCAATGCAAGAGGGCGCGTTTATAAGTCCATGGGGGCCCAATGGCGGAAGTTTTTATGCTGGTGATTGGGCCAATATGGTGGCTAATCTTTGGGCTTTGAAAGGCACAAAAACCATCGCGTTGATGACTAATATGGGTAATTATCCAACGAGCGGAAATCCCGGTATTGAATGGATGGATGCCGCGGATGCCAACGGAATGACTGGATGGGACGCCCTCTGGTTTTCCATGGGAAGTTTTTTGTTGTCTTTTGATGATGTGACCCGCAATGCCGCAATGTCTTTTACAGTTTGGGGCTATAGTGGTTCGGCATATTTTGATGAGTTTGATCCCTTAAAGTTACATCTTGGCAAGGCCCTGGGGCCATATAGTGTTTTAAGTAACGGCTTATATATCCGTGAGTTTAATAAAGGATGGGTGGTCGTGAACCCAGGAAACGTTTCATTAGCAGGGGTTGCGGTGCCATCCGGCCAGGCGATGGTGTATAATCATGCTGTATTGGAAAGCACAACCGTTCC
The DNA here is from genome assembly GCA_964479285.1 of uncultured Planctomycetales bacterium. Classification (GTDB taxonomy): domain Bacteria; phylum Omnitrophota; class Gorgyraeia; order Zapsychrales; family Fredricksoniimonadaceae; genus JABDGZ01. Next base: position 15,941 of record CAYZLU010000012.1, read on the forward strand.
AAAATTGGTATCGACCTTTGATCTTGCGCCGATGCGCAGCATTATCCTGCTGAAAGAAGGATACACCATCGGCAATAATGTCAATCCGACAATCAGCCTCAATAGCGATAAACTCGTTTATTATACAAATGGGGCAGGAGGCACGACAAGCATTACCCTAACAACCACCGCCACTGCCGCTATTGGTAACACAATCAGCAATGTAAAATTTTTCCAAACCGGACAGCAACAACCGACAGCAACAGTTACCAGTCCTTCTGCCAATTCGACTTATTCAATAAACTTACCAAACATTCCCGTGGGGACATATTCCTTTACAGCCACAGCTACTGATAATCTGGGAAATAACGCGACCTCATCATTATTGACCGTTACAGTCAGAGCTGACGTGCCTCCTTCTGTAATTTTATCTGTTTCTGCAGCGGATGGTCAAACCACGATGATAGGCCCCGCGAACATTGGACTGACAGCCATTACAACAGATACCAACGGTAGTGGAATAGCGAGTGTAAGTTTCTATAATGGAACGACACTTTTAGGGACAGTTTTAACAAGCCCGTACATTTATCTTTGGACCACTGTAGCTGAGGGAACTTATTCTTTGTCTGCGGTAGCCACAGATAATAACAATATCAGCTCAACGTCAAGTCCTGCAACAATCGTTACAGTTAATCCAACACCTGTCAATGGAGGATACAGTGCCTGGAGTGCCTGTTCAGCAACATGCGGGGGCGGCATCCAGACACGTACCTGCACAAATCCAACACCAGCCAATGGCGGGACTGATTGCTCATTACTCGGACCCAGTACAGATGCTTGCAATACTCAAGCATGTCCTGTTCCAATCAATGGTGCTTGCGGGGAAGCCAATCAAACTTACGCGTTTGGTACAACGGATTTTGGTAACAATGCTTTATGTGCTCAGGGAAATTCAAACCCTACTACCGTGGTATTTCCTGTAGTCGGTAGTCTTGTAAATTGGACTTGCCAGGGCTCGAACGGCGGAACAGATAGTAATTGCAGTGCTTCACAAAGTCAAAATCCTAATCTCCCGGTGAATGGTGGCTACACTGGCTGGAGTGTTTGCTCTGCTACTTGTGGTGGAGGCACACAAACACGCTCGTGCACAAGCCCTTCTCCTGCCAATGGTGGAGCTGATTGTTCTTTACTTGGTCCCAGCTCACAAACTTGCAATAATCAAGCCTGCTCTATTCTAATCGATGGTGCCTGCGGCCCAGCCAATCAGACATACACGTACGGTACAAATAATTTTGTTGGTGCTCTATGCACCTCGGGAAATCCTAATCCTCCTGCAAGTCAGCTACTGTTTCCCAGGTCTGGCGGTTCTGTAAGCTGGACTTGTCAGGGTATTAATGGTGGTACGAATAGTTTGTGCCGCGCATCACAAAACCAGAAACCTAGGATAATATTT
>CAYZLU010000013.1:0-17368 GCA_964479285.1 uncultured Planctomycetales bacterium
GTTGATGGTATCAGTGTTGTTATCTTGTTTTGGCCCCGCCGTTTTCCACAAGGAATTTTGGGCCAACAGCTTCACCAACATCGCCCCATGGCTCAATGGATTTGAAGCGGTATCTATTTTTTCCTGTTTAAAGGAGAGGAATTTTTTCGCGTTTTTTGCTTCCTTTGTCCCACCTGTTATTTACACAATGGGAGCTGCACTGACGGTCAATATGGTTTATTTTCGGCGTTGGAGAACAGAGAAATTATTCTTAATACCGTTGAGTGTTTATGGCCTGGGTGTGTACTCCCATTTTTTATGGCATTCGACCATCAATTTTTATTATATGGTCCCATTACCCCTGGTTGGCTGCCTATGTTTTTGGGGGATGCAAATTCTGGGGGGGCTTAACAAAATCCAGCAGCGTCTAATTAAATTGATCCTGGTCATCGCAGTGGGCATGGCGTTATTCACCGATGCCATTTTTACCCATTATCCCAATGTTTTTAATATGGCCCAGGAAAATTGGGATCAACAAAAAGCCATTTACCGGGACAATTTTAATTTCACTAGAGATGCGAATTTCGTCTGGTACTGGACATCACCTGGGCAGCAGGTCGCGTTGATCAGCGGTTTTGAAACGCAGATACTGATACAGGCTGATCGACCGCCGTTTTTTTATAACAGCATGACTTTATTGAATCAGGCAGACATCCAGAGGATGGTGGAGCAATTGGATAAAGGCAGACCAGCGCAGGTATTTATCGATAAACGGTTGTTGAACTCGGCAGGTCTGGGCCCGTTGATGGATTATTTAAAAGCGCACTATCAATACAGCGGCCGGCAGAGTGATATTTTGGCTTTATTGAAGAGGGACCATGATTAGTTTAAATAACATGCGATTCAAGGATTGGTGGGTGATTTCCCTTACTGCTTTTCTTTTGAGCATTCAGGCTTTGCTCTTACTGATGAAGGTCCTAAGCTTTTTTGCTCCACAGCCCCAGGTTTTCTTTTTAGGTTATTGGCTCATGTTCTATATCATTGGGCAGATCATAGCAGCCATGTTTTATAAGTGCAAGCAAGAGACAGGACAGCGGGGCAGGGGGCAGCAGGCCTTTTTGGTTGTGGAAGCCATTTTGACCTTTTTCCTTTTGAGTGCCTTGGTCAAAACAATTTTTTACGATTACCGGGCAGAAATGGCCAGGCGTACGTATGACCTGCTTTTGATATTGGCCGTATTGAATAAATTATTCTGGCCTAAAATCAAAGATACAGGAAATCAAGTTTATGCTTTTATAAGTGATAAGGCCAATACCCAAATTTTAAAGCTTCTAACCTTGGCCGCAGGTACCTTGCTTTTGGCATTGATTATTTTCGTGCCAGATCATGAACGTGTCCTGGCGCGCATGTATATAGGAGAGCAGTTTCATCACTATGACGGGTTTATCATGGCTGCGGGTTGGGCCGCATATAACGGGCATATCATGGACTGGGACCAGATTTCCCAGTACGGGGTTGGGATGCCGTATATTTTTGCTCAACTGGCCCGCTGGATGGGCGGCTTTTCCCCTGCTAACATTTTCTTGATTATTATGACAGCAAACATGGTTTACTACGTGTTGATGTTCTGGTTTTCCCTGCGCTGGTTTAAGAGTGCGACCCTGACACTGGCTCTCATGCTTTGGGGCATACGCGTACAAATGTTCCATCCCGGAGACTATCCTTTTGTGTTGACGTATCCCAGCGCCACCGTGGTCCGTTATTTCTTTGATATTTTCGTGATGGCTGCCATTTTTCGTCATTTGCAAAGGGGGCATCCAGGATGGTTATGGGCCGCAGGCGCATTGAGCGGGTTTACGGTCTTTTTTGTGGATTCCACGGGCATTTTCTTGCTCGCCGCGTTTTACGCGTATCTGGTGTGCCTTTTGATCATGCCCCATACCCGTTCCATGATTTATAAAAAGAAGAAGGGCCTGGTGCTTGTAGGCGCATACTTTTTTTTGCCGGTAGTTGTGGCATTTGGATTATTTTACAAGGTGGCAGGGCAACATTTATTCACAGTGCAATTTTGGCAGAATTTTTTTGAAACCGTGGAGTATTTTTTAAGCGGCATCGGGACCTATCCCCTGTTCGACAATTTCAAATATCATAATTTTTGGGCTGGCCTGGTGGGTCTGATCATTCCGGCGGTCTTTGTTTTTACCATTATTGGGGTGGGGGCCATGTGTTATTTCAAGAAATTTTCCCGCCGGCACATCCTGGTCATCGTGTTATGTGTGTACGGCCTTGGGCTCGATCATTATTATATCGCACGCGCCGTCCTGACCAGTTATTATGTGACAGGACTGCCTTTTGTTTTTGTCTGTGGTTATTGGCTTAAGCTATTACTGGGGGACTGGCCCAGCCGGTTACGTTCCCAAGCTGGTTTAATCTTTATGGCTGTTTCCTTATATGCCCTTTTTACCAACCATAATTTTATGGCCTATCCCAACGTTTTTAATTGGTCACACAACCCCATGGTCGACCCTTTGACAGCCCAACCTTTGCCGGCAGACCTGTCGACGTATTTCGCCCATCTTTACCGTAATGACCATGAGGACATGAAACTCCCGACTAATGCCCTGGGGAACAGGGATGAGGAGCTTTATACTGAGCAGGACTTTGCTTCCGATGATGACCTGGCAGCCTACTATCACCAGGATTATGACTTTAGCAAGGACGCTTCTCTGATAATATCATTGACCGGTGCCAAGGAGCGGGTGGCGGTGGTCAGTTCGTTTGAAACTAAAATCCTGACACAGGCCAACCGCCCTCCATTTTTTTATTATTACCCTTTGATCAACTCGACACCCAAACATATGCGGATCATGCCGACCAGTTTTGTGCATACCAACGCGCAACGTTTTAACAACAAGGCCATTGGGCAGCTTGCCCAATCCCGTCCGGAATATGTTTTTTTAGAGAAAATTTTCCTGTATAATTTCCCCAAAGCTTATGCTGACAACCCTGAGAACATCATCCCCATCGTTGCCTACGTGCGCGCGCATTATGTCCCCTGGCGTATGGGCGAATTTTTAGTTGCCATGAAGCGCAAGGATACACCTTGAGCGTTCCACTATGAAGAAGATTTATCGTGAGATAATTGAGTGCAGGATATGCCGTAATAAGGACTTGATATCTATTTTGCATTTAGGGCAGCAGTGCCTGACAGGTGTGTTTCCCAAGGCCAAAACGCGGAAAGTCCCCTGCGGTCCCCTGGAATTGGTTAAATGTAACGACCAAAATAATAAAAACAATTGCGGGCTTGTGCAATTAAAGCATTCCTATGAATCCACGGCATTATACGGGGACGGCTATGGCTACCGCTCATCTTTGAACAGATCAATGGCTGACCACCTTAAAGCCAAGGCCGATGATATTATGTCCCAGGGCATTCTTAAACCTGGGGACCTGGTGGTTGATATTGGAAGCAACGACGGTACCTTGCTCGGATTTTATCCCTCTGAGGGACTCACTTTGCTGGGGGTGGACCCATCAGGCAAGGCCCTAAAAAAATATTACCCCGCGCATGTCCATCTTTTACCAGATTTTTTTTCGGCCAATTTGGTGAAATTATCCTATGGTCCCCGAAAGGCAAAGGTGATTACCTCCATTGCCATGTTTTATGATTTAAAAGACCCTGTGGGATTTATGCGGCAGGTCTATGATATTCTGGACGATGAGGGAATATGGCTATTGGAACAAAGTTATTTGCCGGCCATGCTTGAGCGTGTGGCCTATGATACAGTCTGCCATGAACATTTGGAATATTATGGGCTCAAGCAGATTGCCTGGATGGCAGGGAAGGTCGGGTTTAACATCATTAAGGCAGGTCTTAATGATACCAACGGGGGAAGTTTTGAGCTGGTCCTTGCCCGGGGGCGTCGACCGCAAAAACAAGAGGCCCGGCGAATCGCTGCTTTAACAACCCAAGAAGAACAGATGGGTTTATCAACACTTGGGCCCTATGCAAGATTTAAGGAAAGAATTTTTGCCCATAGAGAAAGTTTACGGGCTACTGTCGCACAGATCAATGCTGAAGGCAAAAAGATCATCGGCTATGGCGCTTCCACCAAGGGCAATGTGATTTTGCAGTTTTGCGGGTTTACACCTAAAGAAATCCCTTTTATTGCGGAGGTCAATAAAGATAAAATCGGTTCCTATACTCCCGGCACGCGCATCCCTATTATTTCAGAAGAAGAAGCAAGGGCCATGAAACCTGACTATATGATGGTTTTGCCCTGGCATTTTAAAGAAAATATTATTATCCGTGAACAGGACTATTTAAAAGGTGGAGGTAAACTGCTGTTTCCTTTGCCGCAGATAGAGATTATTTAACTATTATTATCAGGTGAACGATTGAAAACCGCTATCATCGTGGGTTGTGAAGGGCAGGACGGCAGGATCGCTTTTGACCTATTGCTTCAAAAGCATTATCGCATTTTAGGGCTTGGCCGGGCAGGGGTAAGGTGTGCCGGTATCAAATGGGACAAGGCCGTTGACATTACCCGCCAGGAAGATGTCATGCAGTTGAGCAGGGAAGTCCGGGCAGATGAGATTTATTATTTAGCTGCCTGCCATCAGTCGTCCCAGGACAGATCAAGGGATGAACCGGATTTGCTTAAAGAAAGCCATGCGGTGAATGTACAGGGCCTGCTTTATTTTTGTGAGGGGATCAGGGCGTATAACCCTCAGGCCAAATTATTTTATGCTGCTTCTTCTTTGATTTATGAAGGGACAGGCACAACGATACAGGATGAACAAACGCCGTTTTGCCCGCAAAGTATTTATGGCATGACAAAATTAAACGGCCTGCTAATATGCCGGTATTACCGGGCCCGGTATGGTTTATTTGCCTCCAGCGGTATCCTGTATAACCATGAATCCGTTTACCGCAAGGATAATTTTTTATCATCCAGGATCATCAAGGCGGCGCTGGATATCAAAAAAGGAAAACAGGGGTCTTTGGTATTGGGTGATTTGAATACAGAAGTTGATTGGGGGTATGCCTCTGATTATGTGGATGCGATGAAAAAGATTTTAGACACCACTGAAGCGGACGATTTTATTATTGCCAGCGGGAAAAAACACAGCGTACGGGATTTTGTCCAGATTGCCTTTGGGCATCTAGGTTTGGATTGGAAAGAATTTGTCCGTGAAGACCCTTCTGTTTTATCCAGAAAAGGGAAAGTACTGGTGGGAAATGCCCAAAAATTAATGCAGGCGACTGGCTGGCATCCGACGGTTGATTTCGAGGGGATGATCAGGCTCTTGCTGGGGATGGACGCTTAATATGCGCGCATGTAAGACATTGGTTTTTATCCCAACCTATAATGAAGCAGAAAATGTGCGGATGATGTATGGACAGATCAAGGCCCTTGATCTGGATTTAGACATATTATTTTGTGATGACAATTCACCCGACGGCACGGGGAGGATTATTGATGAAATCATGGCTTCAGACCACCGGGTATTTGTCATTCACCGAGAAGGGAAATTGGGGATAGGCACGGCGCATGTGAGGGGCATTGATTGGGCGTATAAAGAAGGGTATCAACAGATCATTACCATGGACTGCGATTTTTCGCATTCACCATCGTACATAAGGAAATTTATGGAGTTTTCCGGGGATGGGGATGTCGTTGTGGGTTCCCGCTATATGGAAGATGGGAGCCTCAAAGGGTGGAATATTTATCGTAAAATCATGACCCATACGGGGCATTATATGACGAAGGGCCTGTTAAAGATGCCTTATGATGCCACGGGGGCGTTTAGGTTATACAATTTGGATAAAATCCCCCAAGGTGTATTTCATTTGTCCCGCTCTCAGGGGTATTCTTTTTTCTTTGAGAGTTTGTATCTGTTGATGCTTAATGGCGTGGCCATTAAAGAATTTCCCATTTCACTTCCTGCGCGGACGTATGGGCACTCTAAAATGGACCTGAAGAGTGTTTATGGGAGCTTTTCGTATTTGATGGCCATCTATGGGATGACGTTATTTAAACGGCATGAATTTATTTATGCAGATGTTTCATTAAAGGAGCAGGGCCGGTTGAATGTCTTGCAAATGGAAGAGGAATGGGATGCGTACTGGAAAAAGGACAGACGATCGATCAACATATTTTATGACGCTATCGCCCGTTTTTATCGATTATGCATTATCAAAGGCGCTTTAAACCACTTTATTAGAAAATATTTTCCTCCAACATCCTTTCTAGTGCATGCAGGATGCGGCAGCGGACAGGTTGACGTAGATATTTCCAAAGAATACAAGGTATGTGCCCTGGATATTTCTACCTTTGCCTTGAAAATTTATAAAAAATACAACCCGTGGGCCTATGATTTACGCAGGGCAGATATTTTCCACCTGCCTTTTAAGGACAAAGAGGTTGATGGGGTCTATAATCTGGGTGTCATGGAGCATTTTACAGAAAAAGAGATCCAGCAGATTTTAGCGGAATTCCGGCGGGTATTAAAGCCGTTGGGAAAGGCGATTATATTTTGGCCGCCAGATTTTGGATTGGCCACGCGGTTTTTAAAAGCAGCAAATTATTTTATAAACGATGTTCTGAATTTGAAGGTAAAACTTCATCCGGACGAAATTACGCGCGTTAAATCCAGGGAACATATGACCAGGGTCTTTGAACAAGCAGGGTTTAAGGTAAAGGAGTATTATTTCGGGATAAAAGACCTGTGGACACACAGCATTATGGTGGCAGAGAAGGGTGGATGATCTCTATGAAGGGTGTTGGCCGATGAAAAAATATTTTCAATCAAACTTTGTCATTGTGACGGCATTGTTTCTGGTGGCTGCCTTGCTTTTAACAGCGGTTTACCCCGAAATTTTTATCACCTTTAAAACAAGTTTTATTTTGTGGAGCGATTATTGCATCGATTACCCGTTGACTTTTGTTTTGACTAATTTTTTCTATCAGGGAGGCATCCAGTTATGGGATTTTTTTGGGCAGATGCCGTATTTTCATACTTACGCGGTATTTGGTTTATTTAAGTTTCCCAACGTGATGACAGCAATGGTCTATTATGCCTTAGCACCGTTTTCAGAGGATTCAGGACGGCTTTTTCACCATGTTTTTGCCTGGGTCAATTTAATGACGCTCTTGTTTATCAGGCTCGCCGGGATATTCTTGCTCTTGAAAACGGTGACAAGAAATCGTGTCATTTTAACAGCGGGAACGGTCATTTTTGCCGGGTTTTTCAGTCAATGGGCTTTTTTAAAGGGTGGTTTCTATATGAGTTACTTCCCCTTAGGGATGTATTTTATCGTGCGTTTTTTCCAGGGGTTGCAATGGCGTTATTTGGCGGCCATGTTTCTATTTTTTATCATCAGCCTAGGTAACGGTGTCCATTATGGCGGGTATATGTATTTGCCCATGCATTTTTTTATGGTCACAGGAATTTTATGGAGGGCGTTTTTCCGTCCATCCTCAAGTAATTCGACCAATGTTTATTCCTGGAAATCTTTTCGATGGGAAAGCATGCGGTGGGTCATCCTGGTAGCGGCCTTCATTGTGGCGCCGTATGCATATATTATCAAATTCGGGTTCCCTGACCTTGCCTTTGATCAGGCCAATAGTCGTATCAGCCACCCGTTTAGCCCTCAATGGTATTTTCATAATCCCGACCTGGATCTTGGGAATCCTGGTTCCATGTTTAGCGGGGTTTTAAATATGCATACGGGATTTGACACGTTTTATCTGGGACTGTCTTTTCTTTTTTTGGCAATGGCAGGGCTTGTTTTAAGCCGTAATGCATTGAAATGGTTTTTTGGGATCGGGGTGGCTTTTTTGTGGTTTCTCAGTTTTCCGCGAGAAGGCATCAACATTGGCCTTATCGCGCATTGGATCAATGCTTTGACAAATCCTTTAAAAGCCATTCCCAGGGCCTATCAGTATCCTTTTCAATCCATGCTTCCGTATTTGCTGATGCCTTTGGTGGTCATGGGGATAGAGTCCATGCGTGAATTATATGATGGGAAAAAATATTCCGGTGCCGCTGTATTGGCCTTGGGCACAACGATGTTTTCGATGGTTTTTAGCGGCATTACTGCGTTGCCCTTTGGGTCGAAAGTTTATATGGTCACATGCACCATGGTGATGATGGCTGCCATGGCCTTGATATATTTCAAGGACTCTTCACAGGCACGGGCATTTTTATTAGGGACCCTTTGTTTGTTGTTTGTCATGGATATTTTCTTTATTATCCACCAATCAAAGATGAAACTTGCTCCATTCATCCGTAAACCCACGGTATTGGATGTATCACCCTCATCAGGCATGGTGGGGTATGATTTTGAGAACCCTGCTATTTTTCCTTATAGGTACTCATATACGCTCCATTTTTCTTATCGGGATGAAGTCTATTTATGGTTTCCACATGCGGTGTCTTCTGATTTGCATCATGTTATTAATCAAGGTTTAAATTATACCTATTTGAACGGGTATAACCCTCGGCATGTGGAATTCGCAAAATGGTTGAATGACCCGCCCATGTTGGCCTATCTTAAACAGAACAATGAATTTATTTTTTTGGCCCAGGCAGCGATCAATGCTTCGCCTGATGCTTTAAGCCGTATTTGTTCTGCCGGGCTGGCCCGTCAAGTCGTAGAGGTAGAAGACCCCCATCGAGAACTGCAACTTCCTGACGAATGGCCTGGTAACGTCATGAACCAGGGCCAAAAAGATTTGCAGTACAGCCAAATTTCAGCGGCATTGGAAGATGTCACCGAACGTTCAGAATACCATCTGCAGGGTGACATGATAGTGTATAATTGGCACCTGCCTTTGAATTTCCCTGCGCATTTAGCGACGTCATTTTTTCCCGCAGAGCAGCGTTATTTGCGGTTCTTCATCGAAGGAACAGAACAGCATTGGCAAGAACTACAGCCGACACAAGGTGAGCTGATCAGGCCATATACCTTTGATGTGCAGAATATCGAGAAGGGGGACTTAAAAGCGGCTTTCCCAATGAATGATTTCCCACTGCATCGAAAATGTGTTTTGTTTTATCCGTCCAGTGAAAATCAGGGGGTTGAAGGATTATGGCGCAGGCAATTCGACAATTTAGGGATCACCTACAGGGCCAAAAGAAATGGTTGGTTTGTAGGCCATTATCCGTATGATAGTAAATGGAGAATCTCCGTGGATGGAAAAACAGTCCCGTACTACCGTGTGAATGAAAGTTTTGTCGGTTTTCCGTTGTCCCAAGGGGAGCACAAAATACTTATCCAGTACTGGCCACACTCTCCTTTGAGGGCATTGCTTTTAATTTCAGCGCTATTGACGACATTTGGGTTGCCGGTACTGATTTTTTTGGGATTAAAATGGGAACAAGATCCAAATAAGCAAATTACAAATCAATAATATTCTATGAAGGGGGCGTTACATGGCATCGATGGAGGATTTTAAAAAAATTGAATTAGTGGTGGCCCAGATCAAAGAGGTCAAGGAACATCCCAACGCAGACCGTCTTTATGTTTTGCAGGTTGATACGGGGCGCGATGTACGTCAAATTGTTGCTGGTATCCGCAAGGCGTATACGCCTGAGCAGCTTATCAACCGGCGGATCATCCTGATCGCCTATATGGATGCTGCGGTCATCCGGGGTGAAGCTTCCAGTGGAATGCTTTTAGCAGCTTCTGATACCAACGGCATGGCATTGTTAATGCCGGATAAAGAAATGCCCCTGGGGAGCATTGTCAAGTAGAAGCAATTAGACCGTTTCTAGTTTAGGCTTAGAAGATCATAGATTTATGATAGAAATGCCCCTGAAACAATTTGTCCCTTCTGAAATTTGCCTTAAATGCAAGGGATGCTGCCGTTACAAAGAAGCAGATTCTGCCTGGCGTCCTAAATTAGGGCAGGGCGATCAGCAAGATTTGGCTGAATTAATAACTGCGCATGATGTGTTGGACAAGCAAGGGTATATCAAAACCATCCAGGTTTGCGGAGACCATTTTTGTAGATTTCTTAGCGGCAAAGACAATACGTGCGGAATTTATACCAAGCGTCCATTCGAATGTTCGTTGTATCCGTTTATCCTTTCCCAGACACCTGACGCAGTCAAGGTCTACGTGCATTTAAGCTGCCCCTATGTCCAGGACCACTTGCCTCATGATGAATTTGAGGTTTATGTGTCCTATTTGAAGGAATTCTTTCGTCGTGCGGACATCAGAGGTTTTTTATCTGCTAATAAAGACATGTTTCATGATTACAGTCCCTACGCTCCTGAACTGCTGCATTTATTTGATTTATCATTTCTATGAAAATCGGCGCATTTCTAGAACAAAAACCATTGGTGGATTTACATCTGGACATGACGGAAAGACCGCTGTCGAGTTTTTCATTCGTCAGTTTATTCGCCTGGTGCGACTTTTTCGATTTTGAATTTAAGAGGATCAACTGTTGTCTATGTATTTTTGCCCGAGGAGATTCTGGATGTTTCTTATTTTTACCACCTTTGGGAAAGGACATCGATCCATCGACGATAGACATTGTTTTTAGGTACATGGCCCAGGGGAACGCGCCCAAAGGCGCCAACCGTATAGAAAATATTCCTGAAAACTTATTGTCATGTTTTGCCCAGGGTCGTTATAATCAATACACCAGGCCCGCGGAGTACGTTTACCGTAAAGAAGATTTGATCGCCCTGAAAGGCAATGCCTATAAATCACAGCGGCATGCCTGCAATTATTTCAAAGCACATCAAGGGGCGTTTTCGTTCAGGCCTTATTCGGACGCTGATTTTACCACTTGCATCGGCCTTTTTGAACGTTGGGCAGAAAATCGTACAAGGGCCAATACCGATGATGTTTATCGCTCCATGCTACAGGAAAACCGTTTGGTACATGCGCGTTTATTGGAATTCTGGCGGCCCTTGGGACTTATAGCCAGGGTTTTGAAGGTGGAAGGACAAGTCATTGGGTACACCTTTGGTTTCGCTTTGGATGAAAGTACTTTTTGCATTTATGCGGAAATTTCAGATTTGAAAATACCAGGCGCCGCAGCGTTTATGTTCAAAAGTTTTTGTGCCGATGAACATTTAAAGAAATACAGCCGGATAAACACCATGGATGATTTTGCCATGCCCAATGTGGCACGGACAAAGCAGGCGTATCATCCTTCAGAATTGGTTTTTTCATACACCATGTCATTGTAATTCCCTCCCCCTCGTGGGGGAGGTCAGATGGGAGTAATAATGAACAAAAGGCCCAAATACTTCGGCTACGAAAGGTTTAGGTAATACAAATGAATATCAAGCTCACGGAATTCGTAATCTTCGACGTTGAAACAACCGGCCTTTCGCCTATTGACGGGGACCGCATTGTAGAAATTGCCGCTGTGAAGGTCAGGGGACTTCAAATGGTGGACAAATTTTATTCCTTGGTCAATCCTCAAAGGTCTATACCATTGCAGGCAACGCAGGTGAATAATATCACGGATGAAATGCTTGTATCAGCACCTATTGCCGCGGACATCCTGCCTCAAATGATCCATTTTATCGGTGGGGCATGTGTGGCCGGGCATAATGTGCGCTTTGACCTTAATTTTTTATGTTATGAATTGAGTTTGATCGGACGTAAACTTCATGACCAGACCCCGGCCGTGGATACTTTAAAAATGGCCCGTGACTTGTTGCCCTATTTAAGCAATCATAAATTGGCTTATTTAGCGCGTTCCCTGGGGGTGGTCGTTGACCAGACCCACCGCGCCATGGCGGACGTTGAACTTACTGTCGCTGTATTCCTGCGCCTGATGGAGATGGCAGGGGACAAGGACCTCCAGAAAGTGGCTGTTTTTTTAAATCAATTTGGTGTTGAAAAACCCAACTTCAAATTAAACCAAAAACCCCAAGCATCGCTTTTCTAAATTATGCCTTTGGTGCATCAATACTCACTGGCCTTTGACGGGGATGCCTTTGGTATTTTCTGTATTTTTAGGGACCGACCCCAGGCATTCTTTTTGGACAGCAGCTTGCGTGCCAGCCACTCCCAATTTTCATATATCGGTTTTGCTCCTTTTGCAACAGTGAGGGATGGGAACCTGTCCGGTTTAAAGAAGGCATTTGAAAAACATCGTCTTTTTCCCCAGGGACTGTCTTTTCCCGCAGGAGCAGTGGGATATTTGGGTTATGATGGTTCTTTATTCTTTGGATTTTACGACACCATTCTGGCCATTGACCATCAAAAATGTCGTCTTATCATTTCAAGTTTTTCCAAAGGCCGTATCAAAGACATTTTAAAGTGTTTGAAAAGCGCCAAAGGGCTTGATGCTATGACGAAGGGACCTTCTTATAACCACCGGCCTGTTTTCAAAAGTAATTTTACCAAATCCGGATATATGAAAGCCATTCGCCAGGCCTTGGGGCATATTCGCCGCGGCGATATTTACCAGATCAATCTGTCGCATAAAATAAAGGTGCAACTGCCCCATTGGCAAGAATACGCAGAACCTACAGCCATTTACCGGCATTTACGCCGGTCTTTCCCGTCGGAGTTCGGGGCCTATTTTGATGATGGCAAGCAAGTGATCTTAAGCGCTTCACCGGAGCGGTTCTTGAAATTACAGAACAGAACAGTCCAGGTCAAGCCGATGAAGGGAACCAGGCCCAGGGGAAAAACCAGGGCACAAGACAGGGTTCTTAAGGAGCAATTGCGAAAGAGCTCCAAGGAAATTGCCGAGCTTTTGATGGTCACGGACCTGGAGCGCAATGATCTGGGCCGTGTTTGTGATTATGCTTCTGTCAAAGTGAAGAAAATGCGTGCCATTGAGACATACACTTCCGTTTTTCAGGCAATATCGACCGTCGAGGGACGCCTGCGCAAAGATTGTGACCAGTTTGACCTGCTGCAAGCGACTTTCCCCAGCGGTTCCGTCACCGGCTGCCCCAAAATTGAGGCCATGAAAATCATCAAAAAATTGGAGCATGGTCCCCGCGGCCTTTACACCGGGGCCTTGGGCTATATGAGTTTTTCCGGGGACATGGATTTTAACGTCATGATACGCACCATGTTTTTAAACAAGGATCAAATTACCTTTCATGTCGGCGGCGGTATCGTGGCAGATTCCAGGCCCCCAGATGAGTGGCAGGAGACCTGGGACAAGGCCAAACCATTGATTGATACTTTAAAGAAATCTTTTATGGTTAAATTTATTTGAGGTATAGATTATGCGTAGGGGCGGACCTTGTGTCCGCCCGACGTAAAGGGCCGAGACAAGCTCGGCCCCTACGTTCAGTTTGGACACCTATGGGAGGTCAGGGAGGGTGAAAGTGCTGCAAGAAATATTCCTCGATGGTCAATGTCTCAAGGTCAGGGGCCAAATCATCCATGCTTTCACTCCGGGAGAATTTAGGGCAAAAGGTGTCTTTGAGACCATGCTGGGTTTGGATGGAGTGGTGCTGGGCCTTTCCTTGCACCTCAAGCGGCTGCGGCAGGGGCTTAAGGCCATAAACATTACTCCTCCCTTGATCGATCAATCAATATTCGAAAAACTTCTCGTGTCGAATAAACTGTCTTGTGCGCGGGTCAGGCTGATGGTCTGGCAGGCAGGAAAACAGACGCACATGATGGCCGTGGCACTGCCTTATAAGGTTTCTAATAAGAAGATTTATCGCGTTTGTCTGGTCAAGACCAACCGTGCGGACAATGACCGTTTGGCCAATGTGAAATCTTTAGACTACGGAGTATTTGCAGAAGCCTATTCCTATGCCCAGGCAAATGGTTTTGATGAGGCGCTTTTGCTTAACCGTCGAGGCCATATTTTTGAAGCCAGCCGGGCCAATATTTTCTGGATGAAGGACAATGTTTTGTATACACCTCCTTTGTCATCAGGCTGTTTAAACGGCATCACCCGTCAACAGGTGATGAAACAAGCTAAAATATTGAAAATTTTCGTTCAAGAAAGAAATTTAACACCTAAATCACTAAAAGAAGCGGACACTGCCTTTTTGACCAATTCTCTCATAGGCCTTAAGCCCATTGAAATGATCACTGCGTAGGGTGTTAAAAATTGTATAAAAAGGGGGTTCTATGGTATAGTAATCGGGTTTAGGGACCTGATATGTTTAACACCTAAGTCCCAACAAGCAACTTTCTTGCTGACAGTGAAGCAGAACCGCTAATGGAGTTTAAAATGAATATCCGCACTAAAGCTGTACATACCGGCGTTAACATTGACAAGACATTCAATTCGGTGATCACGCCGATTTACCCCACGTCAACCTTTTTTTTCGACGAGATTGGCAAGAACAAGGGGTATGATTATACTCGTTCCGGCAACCCTACACGCGCGGCCCTGGAAGCTAATATCGCGGCCCTGGAGGGCGGTATTAATTGTTCGGTGACCGCCACCGGCATGGCGGCGATTACTGCGGTGATGTTTTTTCTCAAGGCAGGGGACCATATCATCACTGGGGATGATATTTATGGAGGTACCTACCGTTTGTTTAACGCGGTCCTTAAGCCCATGGGTTATGATTTTTCTTTTATCAATATGCGTGACCTGAAAGCGGTCAAAGCTGCTGTCAAGAAAAACACCAAGATGATCTGGATTGAAACACCATCGAACCCGCTGCTTAACATCGTGGACATGGAGGCGGTCATGGCCGTGGCCCGCAAGGCCAAGGCCCTGAGCGTTGTGGACAACACCTTTTTGTCTCCGTATTTTCAAAAACCTTTTGAATTTGGGGCGGACATGGTGGTGCATTCAACGACCAAGTACCTCAATGGCCACTCTGATGTTGTAGGCGGGGCGATCATTTATGGCCGGCCAGAATTGCAAGAGCGCGGGCGTTACCTGGTCAATGCCTTGGGGGTGTCCCAGTCTCCTTATGATGCCTGGCTGGTTTTACGCGGGGTGAAGACCTTGGTGCCACGCATGGAAGCGCACCAGGCCAATGCCATTAAAACTGCACATTTTCTCGAAGGGCATAAAAACGTAAAGAAAGTTTATTATCCGGGGCTTTCAAGCCATCCACAGCCTGATCTTATCAAAAAACAGATGAAAGGTTTTGGGGCCATGCTGGCCTTCGAATTAGACACCTCAAAAGTGCCGTTAAATAAGTTCTTCAAAAAATTGAAATATTTTGCCCTGGCCGAGTCTCTTGGTGGAGTGGAATCATTGGCTGAATCCCCCTGGTTTATGAGCCATGCCTCCATGGGTGAGGCAGGGCTTAAAGCATCAGGCATGACCAAAGAAACCGTGCGTGTTTCCGTTGGCATTGAAGATGCCCAAGACCTGATATCTGATCTCGGCCAAGCATTGAAAGGGTGATATGAGATTTTTATTTTTCTGTTTTGTATTGGTTGCCGTTGGTTGTCCGCAAGCATACGCGGCAATGCCGGATATAGAAGCCGCTATCATGGACAAAGACTACCCTAAAGCCCGGGAATTGGCCTCCCGAATTATTAAAGACAGCAATGATAGTGCGCAGCGTACTGAAGCGCAATATTATTATGGTTTGGCCCAGCTGCGCCTGGGGCAATATGCCGATGCTCGCGGTGCTTTTCAAAGTGTCATGGACAGCCATCCGCCGCAGGATTCATATGACAAGGCCGCGCTCAGTTTAACTGAAGGATTTTATATGGAAGGTCTATACGCTGATGCCCTCGATATGGCTGACCAATTATATAAAAAGAGCCCGCACTCGTCATTCTTGAGTTTAATTTATTTTAAGATCGCCGGGGCTGATTTGAAACTAATGCGATGGGAAGATGCACATGAGTTCCTAAACAAAATCATTAATGAATTTCCCAAAAGCCCGGAGGCCCCCATCGCCCGACAGCTTTTGGAAGAAAAGCAATATTTTGCGGTCCAGGTCGGGGCATTTTTGGAAAAGGGCAGGGCCCTTGCTTTAATTGATGATTTAAAAGGCAATGGCCAGTACGCCTACGTCGTAGAGACCACCGCCCCCCAGGGGCCGACATATTATCGTGTGCGCGTGGGGCAGATGAGTTCGCTCAATGATGCCGAAGATTTGAGAAAACGGTTAGATAAACTGGGATATCCCACCCTGATTTATCCTTGATGAAAGACCCTTCTTTAATTTTTATCGTTGGACCGACCGCTGCTGGAAAATCTGAAATAGGTTTGTGTATAGGCCGGGGCCTTGATGCCGAAATCATCTGCTGCGATGCCTTGCAAGTTTACAGGGAAATCACCATTGCTAGCGATAAACCCTCAGCCCAGGCAATGGCGCATGTTCCCCATCATCTGGTGGATATACTTTCTGTTACGGAAGATTTTAATGTGGCGCGTTACCGTAAGTTGGCCGTGTCCGCGATCCAGGAAATACACGCCCGTGGCAGAACACCATTGATCATCGGTGGAACCGGCATGTACATGTCGGTGTTGCTGGACGGTATATTTGAAGGGGCAGTTGATGACGGAGAGTTAAGGGAAGGATTGACCAGTGAGCTTTCCATGAAAGGCCCAGTCTTTTTACATGAACGCCTGAAAGCCATAGACCCAGAGGCAGCGGCCAAAATCCACCCTAATGATCCCCAGCGGATTATCCGGGCCTTGCAAGTGAACTTATCAGCAGGCCAGCCCATTTCAAAGCTGCAGCAGAAACGCGAAGGCCTTTGGGGTAAGATGCCGATAAAGATTTTCGCCCTCAACCGGCCGCGGCAAGAGTTATACCAACGGGTGGAAGCCCGTGTGGAAGAGATGTTTGCCAAAGGATTAGTCGATGAAATCAAAAGGGTCTCAGCATTACCGTTGAGCATAACAGCAGCTAAGCTTATCGGCATCCCTGAAGTCATAGGGTATTTAAAGGGTGAATACGGCCTGGAACGCGCCAAGTACCTGATAAAACTCCATACCCGCCACTATGTCAAGCGCCAACTGACCTGGTTTAGGCGTGACAATCGCTTATCGTGGATAGACATTGCCTCAAACCAATCTGCGAGGCAGATAGCGGATATTATTTTATTTTCCAGCCTGGCTTGACAAGTGCCCCTTTTATGTTGCATACTTTAACTGACATCAATGATAAAGCCATGTTTAAAAAAATAAGAAAAAATATCTCAATTGCAGTTTTATTTGCTTTTGTCACCACCTCTATTAATGCCCCCGCGCAAGCGCAATCGGCCCGACAGGGGATGTTGCCGCTTATGCCGGCCCCTGGGGTCATGGTCCATCTAAGCCCGGAATTCACCCCTGCGCTTTTGAAAGGCATTGTCATTCATCCAGAGAACGCGCTTAAATTTGATTTTATTATTTATAAAGGGGATAAGATACTAAATGATCAGCAAAAAAAGGAAGAATATACAAAATTAATCAAGTATTTTTTAGCCTCCTTAGCTGTGCCCGATGATCATCAGTGGGTGAAC